>WQYY01000135.1 GCA_009780995.1 Desulfuromonadales bacterium | reverse complement strand
TCCATAGTTGATGAGTCATAACTAGAAACTTTAAATACATAGTATGTTGCATACATATGTGCAATTGCATATATTAGACAGGCTAATATTCCAGCGATTGAAACTATAAATGATCGTTTTATTGGTTTTATACTAATAAGGCGTTCCCAAAAATAAAGTCCTGCCCAAAAGATTATTATGGAACAAATGCCAATTGCAATTGAAAGACTCCCGTAGATATTCATAGTAAGATCACCTATATCCCACTGCATTTCTGAATTTTAAAAAATAATCCCTTGTAGCCTTTGCTGTGTTCCTTAATGCATTTTCCTTTCTATTTATCTGGCTACTAACTTCGTCATACTCAGGAGGGTGTTTATCTATACCGTAAGGACCAGTATCCCAATCGCGGTGAGCGAATTTATCCTGTAAGCTATGTAATCCTCTACCAAGAGCAGTAAGTGCTGCGTCCGTATCGCCACTTTTATAAAGGCAGACTGCTAGATTAAATTCTTTATTTGCCCAATCATCACGTGAGTCAGAACCTGATTTATTGGTATTAAAATGACGCGATTGATCACCACCTAAGTAGTTGGGCATCCATCCAGTACCTCTTGTTCCGGTAAGACCGCCATCTGTAGCATTATCACTATATGCAATAATTCCTGCATCGTGAGGTGAAAAACCTGCTTTTGTTGCCCAAATTAATGTCATGTCGTGGTGAACGTCTTCCCCCCAGAGTCCTGTCGGATCAATGTACCTCATAGGATTGTTGAGAGCATAAGCATAAGTATTCAACCGCTGCGGATTAAGCAGCATATCCTCATTCGTTTTGCTCGTTCTCTGGTCAACCACTCTTATCGGGTCGGGGGCAATAAATCTTCCTATCCTAGCTTCTTCATATCTGGCCCCAAAATAAGAGAATCCGGTTTCTTCGTCTTTCTCTTTTCCTATAAACCGTTTGTCATTAGGTACGGTGAAAGTAACTGACTGCTCTTCACCAAAAGGTTTGTAATCCGCTCTCCAGACTACATTGCCGTTTGAATCAGTCATAGCCAGCGGTGTCCCTGCATGGTCGGTGTGATAGTAGAAGACCTGCTCTGCTGGAGGCACCTTCATGATAGCAAACGCGTTATTGGATATTAACAGTAACACGATTAATGTGGTACATAAAAGTTTACACATAAGTTTATCCTTTTTATGTTTTGGATTGGATTAACTCATAGGAAAGATTGAAAATACACCCAACTCAGCGGGCATAACCCAGTTTAGCCAGGTAAGATAGTATGAGGGATGGAGTGTGGAGAGTGAAGTTAACTTCAATTTGGAAGAATGTTTCGAATTGCCTAATAGTACGAGTATGTTATATCATTCTGACTGATTCTTTAATACATTAAAACCTATTAGCTTAGGTAATACCTGAGATGACAGGTTTTAATGGTATAGATTGAAATATTAAAAGATTGCCTGATTATATTATTGCTTCACAGAGGCTATATAATTTGCGGGGCATTACGGGGACAGTATATAAAACTACTTATCGCCAATTAAATATACTGTTTCAAGAATACTCCACCTATGGACTTCTATCTGTTTTTATGATGTTTATCAGCGCAAGTTTATTTAGGAGGATCAGTGTTATACACCATACGTTATTAAGATTATCCAGTGGCAAAGGAACCTTTTCAAATTTCTCAATTTTGTCTATTAGTTTATTTCTATTAATTCGTTTACTAATGATCTCTAAAAAATCACAAGTTTTGACCCAATCCTTGAAGATATTATAAGGTGAATCACTTTCATTTTCAATCTGGGAAATATAAGTTCCACCTTGGTAATCTACAACAAAAGTGTATAGTTTTTTCATAATCATTTCCTGTGGTGTGTCTCGCCTTTCCAATCAGCGTCCTTTTTTAATTTATCCACACGTTTTTCCTGCTTTTTAAGTCGTTCTTTATCATCTGGTGTCTTATTTGACTTTTTATCTAGTTTATCATATTCATCTTTAGCCTTTTCATAATCCTTACGTGCCTTGTCTTTTGCTTTTTGGTTTGAATGTGGATCATTTTTTCCAGCACTGCTTTTGAAAACAGGGGCATTTATATCCGGTTCTTCTGCAATTGGTGAAGGGTAAAGCACAATTCCACCAACTACACCCACAACAGTCCCAACTGTAGAAGCAGCTCCTCCAGCAGCAATTTCACTGGCATCACTCCACCACATACTCCACGGAATTGCTTCACGTCCATCAGGGTCAACAAACCTATAAGGATTATTTAAGGAATAAGCATAAGTATTCAAACGCTGCGGATTAAGCAGCATATCCTCATTTGTCTTACTCGTCTTCGGGTCAACTGCTCTCTCTGGATCAGGGGCAATAAACCTGCCTATCTTTGCATTTTCGTAACGCGCTCCAAAGTAAGAGAACCCGGTTTCTTCGTCTTTCTCTTTGCCGATAAACCGCTTGTCATTCGGTACGGTGCTGGTAACTGACTGCTCTTCACCAAAAGGTTTGTAATCTGCCCTCCAGACTACATTGCCGCTTGAATCAGTCATAGCCATCGGTGTCCCTGCAGGG
>WQYY01000134.1 GCA_009780995.1 Desulfuromonadales bacterium | reverse complement strand
TCGCAGCCCATCATCTTGGGACAAGGTCATAACCAGCATAAGTGTGGCGGATAAGAAAAAACCGATACCGATACCTGCTAACAGTAATCGTTCCGGCTGGAGTCCGTTCCGGCTACGTCCCAGTAATACAACCAACGCTCCGGTAACGATCGCTCCGACAAAGGCCAGAGTCGGTGCGGTAAAGGAAAGCAGGGTTGTTCCAAAAAGTAATCCAAAAGAAACCGCAAGAGATGCCCCGCTGGATATGCCAAGTATATACGGGTCAGCCAGAGGGCTTCGGAATATCCCCTGGAGTATTGCACCTGAGACACCAAGCGCCCCTCCCATCAACAGGGCTACCGTAATCCTGGGTAACCGAAGGGCAAGCAGCGTATTAAACATTTCACGATCTGGGGAAAAAGGATTTAAAAGATGTTCTCCTGAGACAAGACAGGCAATAATAATTATTACAGAAAATATGAGTAGTAGAGCCGCGTTATAGACCCTTTTTTTTGAAATCATTTCACCATAGCTCCACACTGTTGCAATTCCGCAAGTCCTTCACCAATTCGTAATCCGGCACGGTATAGAGCGTCCCCCACATAGCAAACCTGCCCCTTACGAACTGCATCAAGCATCCGGAGATGTTCTATTAACTCTTTGGACTCTTGCTTCATATCAGGGTCGTGGGCCGCGCCTATGATAATAAGGTCTGGCCGGCGTTCTATAACAGCCTCTATCGAAAAATGAGGATATGCAATGCCGGTACCGGCAGCGATGTTTTTTAGGCCATTAATATTCATGGCGTCATTAATAATTGTATTGTCACCGGCAACGATTAACGGTTTCGGCCAGACAACAAAAAGCGCCTTTATCTCTCCCCTCCGTAGTTTCTTTCTTCTGACAGAGGCTTTCGCTATAGCAGCATCTATCTTTTGAGCCGCTTTTTCAGCAGCTTCCTTAGCGCCAAGAGCTTGCCCCATCCTTCGAATACTTGCAGGCAATTCTGTTAGGCGAGTTGCGTCAAATATATAAACTTTCTTACCAAGCTTAATCAGTCTGTCGGCAATACTTTTTGGGTTTCCTTTCACGCTTACAACTACAACATCCGGTTTTAAAGCCAGAATTGCCTCAAGTGAAGGATTAGGCATGTTACCTACTTTAGGTTTAGCCCTGACGGCAGCAGGATGGTCACAAGCGCTTGAAACCCCAACTATCCGATTACCTAAACCAATAGCATAGAGGATCTCCGTAGCGTCAGGAGCCAGTGAAACTATGCGTTCAGGAGTGAGCGATGGGGCGCACAAAGCGTCCCCACCCCAAAGCAGAGCAATTACTACTACAATAACAGACCAAAAGTGCTTAAATGCTGATAGCATTAAATATTTACTTTTACACCTCCGTAAACAGATATACCGGGTGTTCCGTACCCTGCAATTTCAGAATAAGACTTGTTAAGCAAGTTGGCTATCCTGATATATATAGCAATGTTTTTATGCAACTCGTATGAAGCATTAAGATTTATCAGCGAATATCCCCCCAGATTCTTTCCCAGCGAGCTATCGAAACGTTTGGAAACGTATATATACTCAGCCATAAGATTCAGCTTCTCAATAGTGTAATCAACAGATGAAGTGAACTTGCTCCTTGGCCTAGAAGGAAGAAATGCCCCTGTATCCCTGTCAATAGCATCAAGCCAAGTATAAGAAACGTTAAGATTGAGATTATCAATCACCTTAGCTGTTGCTTTAAGTTCAACACCGTTGATACGTGCCTTTCCTATATTACCTGCCATATATGTAACATAATTAGTTTGAATAAGGTTACGGTAATATTGAGAAAACCAGGTAGCTCCCAAAACAAGCTTTTTCTTAAACAAGTCTTTTTCAACCCCGATATCATAAGTCGTACTCTTTTCCGGTTTCAGATTCGCATTGCCGTAATATGGATAATAGAGCTCGTTCATTGCCGGTGCGCGGAAGCCGCTACCAACATTCGCTTTAAATCTCATCTCGAAAGGTTTGAAATTATAAAGCAGACCGGCCCGATAAGTGAATGCGTCACCAAATGCAGAATAGTGGTCATAACGCCCGCCGGCGTTAAGAACGAGGTCATCATTGAATAACATATACTTGGCGTTAAGATAAACAGCTCTGTTATCAAAGGAATTACTGAAAGAGCCCTGATTATTGGCTGAGTCGTAACGGTAAGAAAGACCTCCGGTAATTGTAAGTGGTTTGAGGTCAAGTATATGCTGCCAATCAATTTGTTGACTGGTTGTTCTGATGTAATAATTATTGTAAGCGGTTACAGGATCTGTTGCCTTAAGATCGTCATCTACGAAAGAAAAAGACAAGCTTTGTTGGTACTTTTCCCATAAAAAGATTTTACCGGTAGTTGAAACAAGATAGCTTTCATGATTCTGGTTATAATTTCTCGTATCTTCCGGGCCATTGGCGCCATAGTTGTCCAGGCTAGACCTGTCATTTTCATATCTAAAGTTCACTTCCAGGGACGAGTTATCTGTCGGATTCACGCCAACACGGGTTGATACAGATTTGTTCGTATATCCGTTAGGGATAGAACCGTCCTG
>WQYY01000133.1 GCA_009780995.1 Desulfuromonadales bacterium | reverse complement strand
GAGGAGTTTTTTTATACTCATTTACCCGGTATCTTGGCGATCGCAAAATTTCTCACGAAGCCTAAGCAGTGCTTTGTGCAGCGAGCCTTTATGTTTCTTTCGCCTCCTCGGCTTCTCTAGATTTACAGGCGTGCGACAACACTCAGGTAAGCCTGGGCTCCATGGAAGCAAGGCTTCTAAATCGCTGGTCTTTGCATTTGGTAGCTCCTCTAGAAGGTACTTTATGTAATAAAACGGGTGCAAGTTATTCTCTTTGGCTGTTTCGATAATCGAGTAAAGGACACTACTTGCCTCAGCTCCTTTCGGAGTATTTGAAAACAGCCACTGTTTTCTTCCTTGAACAAAAGGCCTCACAGACCTTTCCGCACGATTATTGCTTAGTTCCAATCGACCCTCCAAGTATACATTTTCTAAATATTCTCGCTGAGCTAAAGCATAATGCACAGCTTCACCTAACTGCGATTTGGGAAGTGCATTCAGGCGACCCACCCAGTTAAAGAACTCATCTGAAACGGGTTTGCTGTATTTCAACCGCTGTTCATATCTTTCTTCCGGGCTCATGTCGTAAAAGTCCTCTTCAAAAGCAAACAGCAAATTTATATATACAAGACCTTGTTCAGCTGTAGAACCATCTCGTTTGTCCTTTGGCAGATTCTCATATAAATCATACCAGTACCTGCGAGCATGAGTGAGACCAACACCCCACCACAGTTATTCTGTCCCTCGGTAATTTATGATAAGCCTGATATCCATCAGTATGCAAATATCCCTTGAAATCTTTCAGGAACATTTTAGGATATTCCTGTCTCCTCGTTTCCTCATACTTGTAAATTACAATTGCGCGTTCTGCGTATCCGCTTGTACGGTATAGCCACTCATATGATTTACTCTGCGCTGACCGTCCTGCTTCATTTAATACTTGCACTGTCGTCTCGTCAGCATGTAACACATCTTCCTTCAATAAAGAGCTTATTAGCAGTCTGTAAACGGCTACCAAATAGTTTTCTGCGCAGTTAATCAGCCAATTAGCCATGGTTTGCCGAGACAAATTGACATTATCATAAATAAACCCTTTTTCTTGTCGATAAAGCGGCATACAGTTTATATATTTTTGTGTCGCGATATGTGCCACAGCCGATGGCGATGCTAATGATCCTCTAATCAGAGGTGCTGGTGCCTCTGCTTTTACAATAGGCGTGCAATCACTGTTGTTTTCGCATTTTTTGCAACCATACGCATGTACAGCGTGTTCTTTATGAATGACTCGTGCTGGTATCAACTCAAGCTCATCCCTTATTGTAACGCCTATGTCATGCATCAACTCTCCGCATTCTGGGCAAATCCGCTCAGATTCAGACTTTTCATAGTCAATTCGTTCCACTGGTAGTCCAGATAAATCTTCTTTCCTTTTGCCTTTACGCTTTTTGCGTTTGTATTCAATTTCCTCATACGAAGGTTCCGGTAATGACAAGTCTGATTGATCCTCGGCCTCATTGAATATATTTTCAAAATAGAGTTGCCCCGGAGTCTGTTCACTGGATGAACCAAACTGACGCCGCTTTGACAAAAGTAGCTGTTCCTGATAATATTTAATAAGCCTTTGTTGTTCAGTAATTTGCTTCGCTTACTCAGCGATTTGTTTCGCCTGTTCTTTTACAAGACGTTCAAGCGACTGTATTCTTTGCTCCATCTCGGAGTATTTATCTATCAATTTCATAATAAGTTTATTTTACCACAAAATTTCCCATATTGCAAGGATTTTTTAGTCTTTTCTAAAAAATTTTTCGCTCAAAAACCTCCTTGCGTTTTAGCTTTAATTCTACCTTTGTACCTTTCAATAGACATGATAGTTCCTCTCCCTTAAGATCCATTGTTGCTTCATTCCCTGGCTTTGGCCAGCGAAAATGCCCCTTCTCTAGCCGCTTTAAATACAGCCAAAATCCATCTCCGTCCCATTCCAAGATCTTCACACGATTTCGCTCTCTATTGCAGAACGCGAACACTGCTTCTTTAAATGGATCTAGTTTGAAATTACCTTCCACAAGAGCTGCAAGTCCATTTATAGCTTTTCTCATATCTGTTGCTCCGCAAGCCAAGTATACTTTCTTCGTTTCTATATTCAACATAATCCCACCAGCACTTTACACACCCTCTGCAAGGATGTCTCACTGATTCCATCCGGTACTTTTACTCGCACTTCTCCCATTTCAATCTGAATAATACTTTCAGTTTTTTTTACTGCCTCTTTCCCTTGAGCTTCTACCCATTCCACCTTAGGTGCAATTTCCTGTTCCCTCTGTCTTCTCATTAGTCTTGCTCTATTTTTGAATGTTTGATAATTTATCCCTTTGGTTTTACACCACCTCTCTTGCGTTAGTCCACTGGTCTTTTGTTCTTCCACTATTAACTTCCATTCTTCCTTCGTTCGCCTTTTCTGTTCCATTTCTTATCCCTTCTTTCTTTTTTACTTTAGGATAAGTTTATCTCATAATCATAAATTATACTAGGTGTTCTTTTATTTGACGCTTACCTTCCTCACAAGATTAATTTCATTTATTTTACCACAGATTTTTATATTTAGAAATAGTAT
>WQYY01000132.1 GCA_009780995.1 Desulfuromonadales bacterium | reverse complement strand
GCGAACACAAGTGGAGACAGATACCAGGTAGGGGGCGGGGTAGCGTGGCAGATAACACAGAGCACCGAAGTACATGCTGATTATGAGTACATAAAAGGATCAAGAATAGAAGTCCCTTGGAAACTTAATGCCGGATTAAGATACAATTGGTAGCTGAATAGTGTGGAATAGGGGCGGCAACCTGCCGCCCGGTAATACAAACGGGCGCACACTGTGCGCCCCTACATACGCCTCACAATATACTCCTCAGAGTGCCTTGACTTCGACTCCTTACTCTGTGCCGTTTAAGTAAAAGCGCAAATAAAAAAGCAGACCATTTGGTCTGCTTTTTTTCAATCCCTCTTCTCTTCGTTGAGAGATGGCCTGCCTTTCGGCAAGCAGGTGGATGAGGAGGTTTCCCAGATCGTTTCCTTTTTATCCATTTTTTGTTATTGCCTAATCCTCTTACTGCTTATACGTTAAATTGGTTGCCACTGTTTTGGGGATCTCCATAGTGTAGCAAAAATAAGATTTCGCATATTTTCGAACTCTTTTGGCAGCCGTCCGTAAAGTTTTATAAATAGCTCTTCGTGAAGAAGAAGTTCTGTTTTCCAATCGTTTATGTCTATAGTCATAAGTTTGTTAAATTGATCCCGGGATATATCAAGTCCTTCCATCTCGATGTCTTCGTAGCTTGGCATCCACCCCAGAGGGCTTTCAACAGCGCCGCCTCTGTCATTTACGCGGTCTACAACCCATTTAAGCACCCGCATATTCTCCCCATATCCAGGCCATAGGAACTTTCCATCTTCGTTTTTAAGGAACCAGTTGACACTGAAAATCAGAGGTGGTTTTGGAACAGTATGTCCAAAATTTAGCCAATGTGTGAAGTAATCGGCCATGTTATAGCCGCAAAATGGTAACATTGCGAATGGATCTCTTCTTACGTTACCTGTAGCCCCTACAGCAGCAGCAGTAGTTTCTGAGCCTTGTGTAGAAGCGAGGTATACTCCAAAGTTCCAGTTAAATGATTGGTAAACTAGAGGCACCGTGTTTTTGCGTCGTCCACCAAAGATAAAGGCGCTTATTGGTACTCCCTTTGGATTCTCCCAGTCAGGATCAATTGATGGAGCTTGATGTGCAGGTGATGTGAATCGTGCATTGGGATTTGCTGCCGGTCGGCCGCAGCCCGGAGTCCATTCATTCCCCTGCCAATCTGTAAGCTTTGCAGGAGGTTCATCTGTCATCCCTTCCCACCATACATCGCCATCTTCGGTTAATGCTACATTTGTGAATATTGTATTTTTAGCACAACTAGCCATTGCATTTGGATTTGTTTTAACATTTGTACCTGGTGCTACGCCGAAATAACCGTTTTCAGGATTTATTGCATGTACTTTCCCATCAGGGCTTGGCTTAAGCCATGCTATATCATCTCCGATAGTTGTAACTTTCCACCCTTGTTTTTGGAATGGGGCCGGCGGAATAAGCATTGCAAAATTGGTTTTTCCACATGCACTTGGAAAAGCTGCGCTAACGTAGGTCTTTTCTCCTGTAGGAGACTCAACTCCGAGAATGAGCATATGTTCAGCGAGCCAGCCTTCGTCCAGAGCGATTTTTGAAGCTATGCGGAGGGCAAGGCATTTTTTTCCAAGCAGGGCGTTTCCGCCGTAACCACTGCCAAAAGACCATATAGAACGCTCTTCAGGAAAGTGGACAATATATTTTGTTTTGTTACAAGGCCAGGTAGCATCTTTTTGCCCCGGTTGGATAGGTGCTCCCACAGAGTGGAGGCATGGTACGAATTCGCCATCTTCGCCGAGGATATCTGTAACTTTTTTCCCCATGCGAGTCATGATTTTCATATTTACGGCAACATATGGGGAATCGGATATTTCAACGCCTATTTTGGCTATGTTCGATCCAAGTGGTCCCATACTGAAAGGGATTACATACATTGTCCGCCCTTTCATGCTGCCGGTGAAGAGCTTGTTCAGTATGCCTTTCATCTCAACAGGGTCCATCCAGTTATTTGTTGGCCCTGCATCATCTTTAGAGCGGCTGCATATGAAGGTACGGTCTTCAACCCGTGCAACGTCTGATGGGTCGGAGAGAGCAAGATAGCTGTTCGGGCGTTTTTCCTGATTAAGTTTTTTGAAAGTTCCGCTTTCTACAAGGAGGTTACAGAGAGCATCGTACTCTTCTTGGGAGCCGTCACACCAGTGTATTTTGTCCGGTGTACAAAGAGCGGCAATTTCATCAACCCATTTAAGCAATTTTTTATGTTTTACTTCATAACTCATATAAACTCCTCTCCCCTCCTCCATATTTGATTTCGCATTGATTTATTCTGTCACTTAGGAATGATTTATTCTATTTATTTTTGAAATTTTATTTTTAATTATTTACCACAATAGAGAGGAAAAAAAAAGGATAACCTTGTATGACTGCGGCTTTTGGTCATATACGGCGACTATAGTGGTGGTCATTGGCCGTCTGACAACACTGACGGCAGATTGCTGCCCATACGCTGCTTTGTTTCTGACTTTTTACTCTCTACTTTTAAGTAAACAGGCTTTGCTGCTTGTCTCTTGGCTGCCTTGTATATTGTTCCTTGAAAAAAGATATATAGTTAAGTGTATAAGAGGTGTTGGAAGAACGTCCTTGTATCAGGGCTAAAAGCCCGAAGTTATCAAGTTCTCCAACACCTGAAAGG
>WQYY01000131.1 GCA_009780995.1 Desulfuromonadales bacterium | reverse complement strand
CTGTGGGAATACCGCGTCCATTGTCCACAACGGTTACCGAACCATCGACGTTAATGGTCACCGTAATGTCATCGCAATACCCGGCCAATGCCTCGTCTATGGAATTATCCACTACTTCATAAACAAGGTGGTGTAATCCCTGGGCAGATGTAGAGCCAATATACATGGCAGGTCTTTTTCTCACCGCGGAGAGACCTTCCAGCACTTTTATCTTGTCCGCACCATAATCATTAAAAGTTATATCGTTATTCACTTTTTGTCCCTCAATGTAAAACCTTCCCCGCCTCAATTCTGTAGGTTCTGTAGTCTTCTATTTCGGTAACAGCAATATTTTGCAGTGAGGTGGTAGTGACAAATACCTGCATATCTCTCTTTTTCAGGAAATCCATCAAGTTCCCTTTTCTCTCATGATCCAGCTCCGAACTTATATCATCCAGAAGAAAGATCGGCTGGCTCCCGAATTTCCGTTTCATATACTCGGTTTCCGCCATCTTCAAGGCAAGCACATAGCTCTTCTGTTCCCCTTGCGAACCGAACTGTTTTAAAGATCTGCCATTTAAAATAAATTCCACATCGTCCCGATGAGGGCCTGCCAAAGTAGTTCCACGGCGTTCTTCTTCTCTTGCTGTTTTAGTCAAGGCTTCTTTAAGGGCATAAGCCACATTATCTTTACTGGTGACCGGATTCATAAGGTGCGGCTTGTAGCTTATATCCACAGTTTCTTCATTGCCGGCTATCTCCTGATAAAAACGGCTGAGCAAGTCTCGAAGTAACTCAATATAATTTATCCTGGAAAGAATTAGCTTTCCCCCATACTCTATGAGCTTTTCCGTCCAGATATCAAAACCTGACTTTTCTCCATTTTTTAAGAGTACATTTCTGTTTTTTAAAACTTTGCTGTAGCCATGGTAAAGTGACAAGTATGTAATATCAGTACTGAATATTGCCCTGTCCAGGTATTTTCTCCTTTGTTCAGGCAATCCTTTCACCATATTTATTTCTTCAGGAGTGAATATAACCACATTCAGATGTCCGAAAAAGTCATCTACCCTTGTGACACTCTTCTGGTCTATCTTTATTTTTTTCCCCTGATTATCCAACAGGATGGAAATCTCTCTGGTTACTCCATCTCGTTCAACCCATCCTTTCAAGTACCCTTGGCAAGCGCCCCAACGTACAAGATCTGTACTTTTAGTGATTTTGAAGGATTTCATCGTTGAAAGAAGAAAGATGGATTCAAGTAAATTGGTCTTGCCCTGGCCATTGTTGCCATGAAATATATTGAAATGTTCTGTTGGCATCAACATGGCCTCTTCAAAATTCCTGAACGAGTGAAGATATAATTTATTTAATTTCATCTCAACTGTTGTTTCATTAAAAAGGCCACTCCTGTATAGAGGGGCCTTTTGTGGAGAATTTGGTTTTTAACGGGTTTAATGCTGTTTTTAAACGCGCATCGGCATAATCACTGACATGAAATCTTCTTTCCCCTCACTCCTCATAATTACAGGAGAAAGATCATCCCTGAAATCAAGCTCTACCTGGTCATCATCAAGAACGTTGAGAACATCAATCAGATATCTGGCATTAAACCTCACTGACAGTGGAGTACCATTGTATGTTGCTTCCTGTTCTTCCCTGGCATCGCCAAGTTCCGGATTACTGGACGAGATTTCTATGCCGCCGTCTTGCACATCAAATTTTATCCCCTTGAATTTCTCACTGGAAAGAATAGCCATTCTTCTCAATGAATGAAGCAGCGCTTCCCGTGAAATTATAACCTTTTTGTCGTTGGCTGAGGGTATCACCCTGGTATAATCCGGGAATTCACCATCTATCAGGCGCATAACAATAATAGTGTTATCCTTTCTGATTATTGCACTGTTGTCCATAAAGCCCAACATAATGTCGCAGTTTTCTTCTTCCAGTATTTTTTTAAGTTCATATATCCCTTTTTTAGGAAAAATAATCCCTTTCTCAAGCTCACTGCTGATGGTTCCTTCGAATTCCTTTTCAGCAATTGACAGTCTGTGTCCGTCAGTTGCCACCATTCTTATGATATTTCTGTCATCTTCAGTAGAAGCCTTTGCAAATACTCCATTCAGATTGAATTTTGTCTCGTCATTGCAGATGGCATAGGATGTTTTTTCTATCATTTCAGATAGTAAGCAGTTATTCAGGGTTATGAAGTTATTGTTGTTTATATTAGGGAAGTAGGGAAATTCATCAGGGGATAAACCAACGATATTAAATTGTGCTTTACCGCATTTTATCTCTATCCAATCGTTTTCTTTAGTTGAAAAGTTTATTTCTTCATCGGAAAGCTCTTTTATAATTTCGTAAAGTTTCTTTGCGGATGCTGTGATCTTTCCTTCCTTGGCAATTGATACGGGGTATGCGCTTTTCATTCCTACTTCAAGGTCAGTAGCTGTGATGTATAATAAACCGTCGCTTGCTTCAATGAGAGCATTGGACAAAATCGGCATTGTGTTTCTTTTTTCGACTATGCTTTGGATCTTTTGCAAAGCCCTTGTAAAGCTTTCTTTGCTGATGTTGAACTCCATCAAAACCCTCCATGACATATATGCTTATAATATTTTAAAATCTTTTTAGTAGTAGTAAATAGTACCTGTGGATATGTTGATAAATCCGGCAACATATCAATAATTTTATCTTTTTATATTTTATAACCGTGTTGAAATGACATAGTTACAGAATATCTTTTGAACATGGCATGTAATTATCAACAGCAATCCCCCAAAGTATTAACATCAT
>WQYY01000130.1 GCA_009780995.1 Desulfuromonadales bacterium | reverse complement strand
TTCTCTTTTAAGCAGGAAAGGATTCACGCTTATAGAGTTGTTGATAGTAATGTCCATTGTGGGTATTCTGGCCTCCATTGCCGTCCCTAACTACAGATGGGGGATAATCAAGGCCAAGGAGGCGGTTTTGCGTGAAGATCTCTACAACTTGCGCACTACAATTGATAACTTTTATGCGGATCAGGGTAAATATCCTGATTCTCTCCAGGATCTGGTTGACAAAAAGTATCTGCGTGGCTTGCCGAAAGACCCTTTTACAAACGAAACAGATAGCTGGAGAGTTGATCCTCCGCCGGCTCCGGAAGGGGGAGGAGATGCGCCACAAGGCGCTGTGTATGATGTCCATAGCGGGTCCGACCTGATCGGAACTGACGGTCGCCCTTACAACGAATGGTAGGGAAGTGCTTCCATAGATATGTGAGACGGGAAAGATGATTCAATTGCATAACGTATCACTGGCCTATCAGAATGATGTGGCTGCTGCTCTAAACAATGTCAATTTAAAAATCCCCAAAGGGGATTTTGTTTTTTTAACCGGTCAATCCGGCGCAGGTAAATCAACCCTTCTGAAACTGCTCTACAGGGTGCTTGATCCTACCCAGGGACAGGTGATTATAGACGGGCAGAATATTTCAAGGCTTTCATACTCACAGGTACCACACCTGCGGAGGAAAATAGGGGTCGTTTTTCAGGATTTCAAACTTTTGCCGCAGAGAACGGTCCTTGAAAACGTTGCCGTTACTCTGGAGGTGCTTGGTTGGGGGAAAAAGGATATTGGTAAAAAGGTTTATCATGTTTTAAAGAGGGTGGGACTTGAACATAAGATAGAGAGTAACCCGTTGAGACTTTCAGGTGGTGAGCAGCAAAGGGTTGCCCTTGCGAGGGCGCTTGCAAATGATCCGAAAATACTTCTGGCTGACGAACCTACAGGCAACCTGGACGAAGAAAACAAGGAACAGATCTTTTCAATTTTCAGGGAAGCAAACATCAGGGGAACAACAGTCATTGTAGCTACCCACGACCGCCGTGCCATTGAAAATTTTCACAGGAGAATTGTAGTTCTGGAAAAAGGGAGAGTTGTGGAGGGGGCGGATGTCATTGATGAGTGAAACGGCAAAAAGGCCAAAGCTTGAACCAGATAGCTTTTGGGGAAGGGCTTGGTATTTTTTTTCAAGAGCTGTTGCCAACCTGAGTCAAAATCTTATGCTTACCGCCCTCACTGTCGGTACAATTTCTTTGTCGCTGTTGATAATTGCTCTTTTCTTGCTGATATACATAAATCTTGAAAAAGTAGCGGACACATGGAGCGAAAAAGTCCAGGTGACCATTTTCTTTGAGAAAGAGTTGAATAGTGGAGAGTTTGTTTCGTTGAGAGGGCGCATTGCTTCCCTTGGAGAGATAGACAAAATCGCTTATGTTTCGAAAAATGACGCAATGAAAAGGTTTCGTGACGGATTGAAAGGGCAGGAGACTTTTCTGGAAGGGGTTGCTCCTGACGTATTGCCTTCGGCTATTGAGATAAGTCTGAACAAGACGGCCAGAAGTAGTGAAGCTGTTGATTCATTCGTATCCCGCCTGAAAAATATCCCGGAGATTAAAGAAGTCCAGTACGGAGAAGAATGGGTAAGGCGATTTAATACTTTTCTGAATTTCATGCGTCTCGTCGGGGCGCTCGTGGGAGGATTTTTAATTATTGCCGTCCTTTTCATTGTTTCGAACACTATAAAGTTGACTATTTATGCCCGAAAAGACGAACTTGAAGTACTTGGACTTGTCGGAGCGACCCGTTTCTTCATAAAAGCTCCATTTATTATTGAAGGGATAATCCATGGAGCGGCAGGAGGGATATTAGCCCTTGTAATCCTTACAGCCTGTTATTTCGGGCTTCTTCACAATGCCGGAAACTTCCTCACTTTCAACATAACTGCTACTGGTCTGTCTTTTCTTCCTCCCTCTTATTTGATAGCAATCTTTTTAGGCGGAGTTTTTGTCGGTTTTATCGGAAGTCTCTCTTCCCTTAAACGTTTTATAACTATTTAAAAATGCACCTTCGGATTTTAATCACCTTGTTCATTTTCGGCTTCTTCCTTCCTTTTCACTGTTTTGCTGACGTAAAGGATGACTTGCGAGGTATTAACAGGAAAATTATTCAAAAAAAATCTCTCATAGATAAGACAAAAAAGGTCGAAAATCTGGTCTCAGGAGAATTACAACAAGTAGAGAAAAATCTTCAGGAAAAACAGAACAATCTTCTATTCCTTGAACATGATCTCAAAAGATTGGAAAATGACCTGCTCCATCTGAAAGGAGAGATGAAATCCGCTGAAACGGAAACTTTACAGAAAAAAAAGCAGATAAACAACCGGCTCTCCGCATTGTATAAAGCGGGAGATTTTGGAAATCTTAGGGTATTTTTTTCCTCCGAATCTTTTACTCAGATGATGGAAACTTTTCGTTATATGAAATCAGTTCTTGGTAATGATAGAAGACTTTTTACAGACTACCAGATGAAGATGGGGCGGTTAAAAACTCTGCAAGCGCAACTTGAACATAATCAGGCGAGTAAAGAGGAAGTCAGGAACAAAATTGAGGCAAAAAAAATCGAAATTGAGCAGGAAAAAAAGACAAAGACTACCCTTCTTAGTAAAGTAAGAAGAGATAAACAGGGATATATAGCCTCTTTAAAAGAACTCCAAGCAAATGCAAAACGGCTGCAAGCCATGGTTGAAAGGCTTGAAGCAAAGAGTAGAAAGGGGTATACTACCACCGGTGATAAAACAGCG
>WQYY01000129.1 GCA_009780995.1 Desulfuromonadales bacterium | reverse complement strand
TTTCATTACAGGCAATTGTTAATGATCAGGCAATTTGGCATGGTTATGGTTGGTATATTATACGAACTCCTTTTATGCCTATTGTAGCTGTAATTTTCTTTATATGTTCAATTGCTGAAATTAACAGAACACCTTTTGACTTCCCTGAGGCAGAGTCAGAACTTGTTTCAGGTTTCATTACAGAATATTCAAGTATGAAATATGCCATGTTTTTTATGGGTGAATATGCGAATATGGTAACTGTATGTGCAGTTGTAACAACCCTGTTTCTTGGTGGTTGGCTGGGCCCACTTCCTTCAGTTATAAATTTCATAATAAAACTGTACTTTTTAATGTTTGTCTGTATATGGATACGGGCCACATATCCTCGGTACAGATATGACCAGCTCATGCGCTTAGGGTGGAAGGTTTTTCTTCCCCTTACGCTTGTTCTTATAGTTTTAAATGCTCTTTGGGTTATGTTTGTGGTTCATTAAAAATAAGTTCTGAATTTGTTGAAAGGGTGTATGCCAATGAGAGAGCCTTTTATTCCTTTGCTACAAGGTCTAAAAATAACGTTTGCACATATGTTTAAAAAGCCTATTACTCTTATGTATCCTGAAGAGCGGCCTAAGGTTGCTCCAAATTTTAGAGGATTGCATAGGCTTAAAGTATCTCATAACCAGGCAAAATGCGTTGCATGTTACCTTTGTCCTACTGTCTGTCCTGCGAAATGTATAACAGTGGATGCTGCCGAAGATTCTAATCATGATAAATATGCTGAAAAATATGAAATTGATATGATACGTTGTATTTTTTGTGGCTACTGTGTTGAAGCGTGCCCGATGGATGCCTTGGAAATGACCCAGGAGTTTGAATTAGCTAATTATAAACGTTCAGACTTTATATTTACTAAAGAGAGACTACTGGAAAAGAAATAAAGGAGCAGCGATGGAAACCTTCTTTTTTATGATAGTAGCAGCAGTTGCAGTGTTAACGGGAATTTTAGTGGTGCTTTGTAAAAACCCAATTAACAGTGCTTTGTCGCTCGTTGCAACATTTTTTTGTTTGGCAACACTTTATATTATGTTGGAAGCCCCATTTATGGCGGCAATCCAAGTAATGGTATACGCCGGTGCAATTATGGTTTTACTGGTTTTTGTTATCATGTTGCTTAATTTAAGGACAGAGATAGGAAGGCGGTCTACTCACACACTTTTTGTGGGTGGTATCGCTGGCGTATTATTCTTAATACAACTGCTTTATGTATTAAGAAACAGTGTACTTACTGGAACAAAAGGTCCTATTGATTCCGCAATGATAACTAGAGTTGGTCATACTGAACTCGTTGGTACTGCTTTATTTACAGATTTTCTTTTACCCTTTGAAATAACATCAATTTTGTTACTAGCTGCAATTGTAGGTGCAGTGGTACTTGCTAAGAAAAAAGTATAAGGATCAGGAGAGACCAAATGCTTTCAGTAAATAGTTATCTTATCTTAAGTGCAGTTCTTTTTTCTATTGGAACGGTTGGAGTCTTTATAAGACGAAACGCAATAGTAATCTTTATGTGCGTTGAATTGATGTTAAATGCTGTGAATCTTTCATTTGTTGCCTTGTCAAGATACCTTGGCAACCTAGATGGACAGGTGTTTGTATTTTTGGTTATGACAGTTGCTGCAGCTGAAGCTGCTGTAGGCCTTGCGCTTATGATTGCATTTTATAAGAATCGCGAGTCCATTGATGTTGAAGATATGAATCTTCTTAAGTGGTAACAGTGGATCAATCATAAAATGAATCATTTATTTTAAGGAGTTCGGAATGCTTGACAAAGTATGGCTCATACCACTCTTTCCGCTGATCGGTTTTCTGATCAATGGTCTCTTGGGAAAGAAGATAAAAAATGAAGCAGTTATAGGTGCTATTGCTACCATAATGATCTTCTGTTCCTTTATAGTTTCCTGTGGGATTCTAATGCAGCTTATTGGAATGCCGCCTGAAGAGCGTGTGTTTGAAAAATCAGTTTTTACATGGATTCAGGCAGGTAATTTTAAAGCTGATATGGCATTTTTAGTTGATCCTTTATCAACTGTTATGATTATGGTTGTAACAGGGGTAGGTTCATTGATCCACCTATATTCAATAGGTTACATGCATGGAGAGGAAGGATATTACCGTTTCTTTGCGTATTTAAACCTCTTCTGTATGTCAATGTTGCTACTCGTTCTTGGCGCAAACATGTTAGTTATGTTTATTGGCTGGGAAGGGGTAGGACTCTGTTCTTATCTCTTGATTGGTTACTATTTCGAGAAAAAATCTGCTGGTGATGCGGCCAAAAAAGCTTTTGTAATGAATCGTGTAGGTGATTTTGGTTTTCTTATCGGCCTTTTCACTATATTTTGGTGGTTAGGTGCTCATGAAAATATCTGGACTATAAATTTTATGGAGCTTAAAGCAGCATCTCACCTGCTCCCTTATGGTGGAGTTGTTACAGTTGCAACGCTCTGTTTCTTCCTGGGTGCTACAGGTAAATCAGCACAGATACCTCTTTATACATGGCTGCCGGATGCAATGGAAGGTCCTACACCGGTATCTGCATTGATTCATGCTGCTACAATGGTTACTGCAGGTGTTTACATGATAGGACGTATGAATTTTCTGTTCATAAAAGCACCTGAAACAATGATGGTTGTTGCTATTATTGGTACTGCTACTGCGATTTTTGCTGCAACGATTGGTACTGCTCAAAATGATATTAAGCGGGTATTGGCATATTCTACAGTTTCACAACTTGGGTTCATGTTTATCGCGATGGGTGTTGGTGCATTT
>WQYY01000128.1 GCA_009780995.1 Desulfuromonadales bacterium | reverse complement strand
TGTTTTCAGCGGTAATGATGGTAAAACTCCTTCTGTTGACCATTGCGGTCAGTTCAGAGAGCTTGAATTCATAGCTTTGCCAGGCACACTTTTTAAGATTGAAGCTGAATTTAAAGTAGATGATAATATAATATATCGTGTTACTATCAATGACTATCCATATCCCTCAAAGGATGGTTACTATCTGGACGCTAGATCAGTAAAGCTTGTCAAAGATAAACCGGAAGAGCGTAAGAAAATCCTTTTACCCAAAAGTGAAATAATTGCCGCGATGAAAAGCAGGGTAGGGTTTCCTTATGTGTGGGGGGGTAATATTGGCGATGGTCTGGATACCATTTCTGCATGGTATCCTTTGAAACCGGGCCAGACTGGTCCTGAAAAAGAGAAATTAAGGCGTCTTCAAGGACTGGACTGCTCAGGGCTTTTATATGAGGCTACGAAAGGGTATACACCGCGTAACAGTTCCAGTCTCATTAATTATGGAGATGCTGTTCCTATAGAAGGTAAGAGCGCTGAAGAGATCACGGATATACTCCAACCTCTTGATCTCATAATTTGGCATGGCCATGTTATGATAGTTATTGATGAAGGGAATGTCATTGACAGCAGGCTTGTATGCTCTGATCCGTCAAAAGGGGTACGGATTCGTCCGGTTCTTTCTGTTATTAAGGGGCTTATGGAAAGGAGAAAACCGGCCAATGATGCGGTGAAAGGCGCTAAGGAGTTTGTTGTAAGAAGATGGTACAAGGAAAACAAAGAATAGTTTTATACGGAGATTTTTATGGATCTTTTTTCAATACTTAAAAAATCTCTTCTCTTTTCGGGAGTTGAAGATGAGTACCTTCGGGATGTAGAGAAAATAAGCGTTTCCAGAGAATTCAGCAAGGGAGAGGCCCTTTTCAGTGAAGGTGAGGCCGCGACAGGTTTTTATCTCCTTGTGAAGGGGAGTATAAAACTTTGTAAGGTGTCACCCGAAGGAAGAGAAAAAGTGCTTCATTTTGTCCGCCCCGGCGAGACTTTTGCTGAAGCAGCGTTTTTCGGTGACGGGAAATATCCTGCTGAGGCAAGAGGTGTTGAAAAAGGGAGCGTGATTTTTTTTCCTAAAGAGGCATTCTTAGGGCTTTTGGAGAATAATCCAAAGTTCTCCCTTAATCTTGTTATATCTCTTGCCCAGCAATTAAAAGGTTTTGCCAGGCAGATAGAAGATCTCTCTTTTGCTGAGGTTCCAAACAGGCTTGCTTCATATCTTATTGATCTTGCTGGTCGTAATTCCAAAGAGTTTCAGGGTAAGGTTTATCTTGAGCTGGATATGAAAAAAGGAGAGCTGGCTTCACGGCTTGGAACAGTCAGTGAAACTCTTTCAAGGGCTTTTCGTAAGTTTAAGGAAGATGGTATAATTGAAGTTGAAGGAAGCCAGGTGATAATCCTTGATCTGGAGCGGCTTAAAGTTTTTGCGAAGGGGCAAGGATAAAATAGTGTGGAGTTTGGAGTGTGAAGAGTGGAGTTAATTATTTATTAAAGGAGGAACAAGTATGCCGGTAATAACTATTGAGATGATGCCGCAGGAATGCGCGAAGAAAGCTGAAATCGCAAAGGTATTTACAAATGAGCTTAGCAGGATCACCGGGGTTCCAAAGGAACCGATTACTGTCTTGTTCCATGACTTATCACCAGAACATTGCGCGGCGGGTGGCGAAATGTTATCGGAAAAATTTAAGAAGAAACCTGCTAAAAAGCCTATTAAAAAACCTGCTAAAAAAACCACAAAAAAGCCATAGATTCTAAGAGTTAGTGGGAAGTATATTTTTAATTGCTTCATCACTTCGGATTAATTTCTTGCAGCTTGCCCGCTGCCCCTCGTTTCCTAACGAGGGGCAAATGGCATGGCGTTTTTAAACGCCATTCAATTACCTACATCGCATAAAAAAACTATATCCACAAATCAGTCGGAATGATATGAAGTCAGGTATTACCTGAGGTTATAGGTAAAAAATGCAATCAGTCGAAGAGATGTGACTTCGGCTTTTGGTCATCTGCTGCGTTGCCTTCGTTGTGTATCGTTTGACTGTAGGGGCGGCCATTGGCCGTCCGGCTTTTCGGGGCGCACAGTGTGTGCCCCCTACATTGCCCGTAGGGCATTCATATCAATAGAAATATCGCATATAACCAACAAATAGCCTGTAGGGCTTTAACCCTTAATGTCCTACAGACAAAAGATTTTCATTTATTTTTTCTATTGATATAAATGCCCTACGGGCAAGAATTCTGCTGAGATACAGTCTGCTTGGTGGGTTTTGCTTGCGCTCTACCAACCCTACGAGTTGCTTACTCAGTGTGAAGAATGAAGTTGTTTTTAACTCCACACTAGAAAGAATCCTTGACGAATGCCTGAACTATAGTATATTAGTAATATCTAAATAGCTTATATGTAAAAACAGGAAAGGATAACTGAAAGATGGAAGAAAAAGCGAAACAGATCGCGGAGTTGTTGAAGGTACTTGCCAATGAAAACCGGCTGATGATTTTTTGCGGCTTGATGAAACGGCCTATGACCGTGAACGAGCTTGCGAGTATAGTCCCAAAAATCACTCAATCAGCATTATCGCAGCATCTAACTCTGCTCAAAGCACATGGAATACTTGATTCTAACAAGTCCGGTCAGAACGTCACATACTCCATTGCTGATCGCAGGGTAAATGAAATTATTAAAGTGCTAGAAAAATATTATTGCAGGGGGTGAATAGTAAATGAAAAAGATTATTATAGTGGGTGGTGTAGCTGGTGGGGCCTCTGCAGGAGCGCGGCTTAGGCGTCTGGATGAAACTGCGGAAATCATTATGTTTGAGCGAGGCGAATATATATCTTACGCCAACTGTGGCCTCCCTTATTATATAGGCGGGGAGATCAAAGAGAAGTCAGCTCTGACGCTTCAAACGCCGGAAAGCTTCAATGCGCGGTTTCGTGTCGATGTGCGGGTTCAGAATGAAGTTAC
>WQYY01000127.1 GCA_009780995.1 Desulfuromonadales bacterium | reverse complement strand
GTTATAATGAAATTGCGGATGAGAAGGAGACGGACCCATCAATTAAAATACAGATATAAATAAAAATGAAAAGAGACTTTCGCAAAATCAGGCAAAAGCCAATTTTTCGTTGCTATACTTGGCAGGGCCGGACTCGAAGGATACGTATAATATATTAAAATGAATCGACTATTTTCCAATAAAAAATATGCAGACCACAAAATATACCACAAAAACTAATCAGTGCATTTTTTGCTAATTCCCTTCTCCTGTGCGGGAATTGCTTCAATCTCCTTTCATTCCTGCCAGCATCACCAACATCTTTTTCCTTAAGCAAGGTGACTATTTGCTCAACCAGCGTATCAGGAAGCCTTCCGGCATGAATCACGCTTTGCCTCTTCAACCGTAGCATCCAGTATCTCGCCTGGACGTACCCCCAGAACCGAAGCAATACGAATCAGCATATCCACGTTAGGCCACTTCCTTCCAAGCTCCAGCAAAGAATAAAAACCTCGGCTGACTCCCAAAAGGCCACTGAGTTGCTCCTGAGATAATTCCGCCTGCAAACGATAACGCCTCAGCACATATTTGAAATAAGCGCGTGTAATCTGAGAACTTTCTTCCATTACCGCAAAGTATCATTTGACAATTCATAATTTGCATCCTATAGGAAGCAGAAACGGACACTATCCAACTGTGGCAGAATTTCCCGTTGCACTGGCTACATTCGGGAAACACCAACGCCTTAGAGAGATACAGATGCGCAACTAAGGAATTTTTATACACTTTATATTTCTTTTGACCCTACTGACCCAAGCCGGAAGCCGATACAAAAAATGGGGAGATTACCCCATCGCTTAAATCTGCTGGAGGGATGAGATGGATCAAGAGCTACTTAAAAAGGCAGAAGCCGGTGATGCCGAAGCGCAGTACAATTTGGGAATATTGTACTACAACGGGGAAGGCGTAATCCGCGACAGACAGAAAGGCTGCGACCTAATTCGGGCTTCCGCTGAACAATGGTACAAACCAGCTATTGAAGTATATAATAAACACTGCGCAAAGTAGATAACTGCTTGAGATGTTGGCTATTAGATGGAGTGTCAATATGAAAAATATATTCACAGTTATGTTTTTTGCATTGTGCTTTGTAATGCCTGATGTATCTATGGCAGCACAACAAACAGGCGAATGCCAGTATACTTTGCCAAGTGATGAGTTAGAAGAGATTGATGAAATACTTTATCTAAAAGGTGGCTTTTTCAGTAAAGCTTCACCAATAACAGGAACTATTTGTAACTACTACGGAAGTGGTAAACTTGAGGCGGCAACCCCATATAAAAATGGTAAGAAAGAAGGCATATCAAATGAATTCTACGAAAATGGTAAGCTTAAAGCAGAAATCCCATACAAAGATGGAAATAGAGAAGGCACAGTTAAGCTATACGATGCAAGTGGTAAACTCAGTGCAGAAGGACTGTTCAAAAATGACATATTGGAAGGAATGAATTCATATGATTACTACGAAAATGATAAACTTAAGAGTGATACTCCATACAAAGATAAAAAGAGAGAAGGTATAGCTAAACAATACGATGAAAGTGGTAAACTCAGGGTAGAAATCCCATACAAAAATGATAATATAGAAGGCATATACAAGCAGTACTATGAAAGTGGCAAACTTGAGAGGGAGAGTCCATACCAAGATGGTAAGGAAGAAGGCATAAAAAAGCTGTACTACGCGAGCGGCAAACTCAAAATAGAAATCCCATACAAAAATGATAAGATAGAAGGTGTAGCGAAGCATTATTACGAAAACGGTAAACTTAAAATGGAGGCTCCATACAAAGAGAAAAAGAGAGAAGGTATAATAAAAACTTACTACGAAAGCGGAACATTAAAATCCGAAGAACCATACAAAAATGACAATCCTGAAGGTATAGAAAGGACATACTTTGAAAGTGGAAAACTACAAAAAGAAACACCATACAAAGGCGGAAAAAGAGAAGGTATAGTTAAGCTCTACTATGAAAGTGGTAAGCTTTCTGGGGAAGGATTGTTCAAGAATGACTTATTAGAAGTTACCAAGTTATACTACGAAAGTGGTAAACTTCAAGTGGAAAGCCCTCATAAAGAAGGTGAGAAGGAAGGCATAGAGAAGACCTACTACGAAAGTGGAAAACTTAAGATCGAAACTCCTTACATCAATGGCATAATGGTAGGCACACAAAAGATATACTCTGAAATAGGAAAGCTTGACCATGAGGCTTCATACAAGAATGGCAAGTTGGAAGGCCAGATGAAGTCTTACCGTAAGAATGGAACGCTTTTTGCGACATTTGAATACAAAAGTGGTTCTCCGGTCAGTGGCATGTGCCAGCATACAGATGGGACTAAAACGCCTTTAACCAATGCGGAGTTGACGAATTGGAACAATGGGTTAGCTATTGAATGTAAATGAAACAGGTGAACAAACAGGAGTTAGTTATGAAGCCTTCCATTCTGCTCATTGTATTTCTTGTGTTTACATGTGTTCCAACAGCAAATGCAGCAAGTACTTATGATGGCTATATGCAAGGACATCCAAGCTCTAACGAAAATTACTATACTCCTGATTATAATAGGAGCACTTCAACTCCTAATTATGATTCAGATTACTATAATAAAACTTATAATTATAACAATAATCATAGCAATAACCGTAATGATGCTCCACATGGCAATGATATAAGAGATTATAACCCTGCTTTATGATAGGTATGGTAACTTGAAAAAAGAATTTTAGATGAAAAAGATAGCTGCCTTTTCATTCTCTGCTCGTTCTTACTGGTTCTATCAACTCCATCATAACTTAGGAGGCTAATCATGCGTAACTCTTCTGTATTCCTATGCTTTACCCTTCTACTGACCATGCTGCCTCAAATTGGAAATGCTCAACGTACTGGTAATCCAGTAGCCGGAGCATTGGATCATGTAATGATGTTTGCTGTGCTTGGCATAATTGTTTTTGTTTGTAGCTTGATTATAAAATTCATTATGAAAGGATTCAATAAAGCCAAAGAAAAAAATATGGAATTATTTGTTACGCCAGAAGACAAATCAAAAAATAGAGGGAACTAAGCAATGTTACAAAATTGGTATAATAGCATCACTCCTTGGCAAAGAAATTTTCTTTGGATTATTTCTATTGCGATGACACTTTGTTATGGCATAGGGCTTATCCCTTTAGCGTTATTAATATATCTTAAATTAGGAAACCAAAGAGTCGAATAATCGTTACATAATACCTAGTCGTCCCTGAAAAAAGCGTTATGGGGCATCAGGAAAACGCGTTACCTTTTTTCTGGCTGTTCAGCCCACACAACGCACACAGGAACAAGAGCGCAAAAAGAAGG
>WQYY01000126.1 GCA_009780995.1 Desulfuromonadales bacterium | reverse complement strand
TTTTTATGATAGGAGGAAGTTCTTTTATAACTGCATCAACCTCTTCTTCCGTGGTGAATCTGGATAAAGAAAAACGAACCGAACCGTGTGCGCAGGTAAAAGGTACACCCATAGCCCTCAAAACATGTGACGGTTCGAGAGAACCAGATGTACAGGCGCTGCCTGAAGATGCGCATATCCCTTTTTCAGATAATAAGAGCAGAATAGCTTCTCCTTCAACATATTCAAAAGCAATGGAGAGTGTGTTGGGGAGCCTTTCCGCTTCGCCACCATTTATTCGTGCAAAAGGTATTATATTCATCAGCTCCTTTTCCAGGCGATCCCGCATCTGCTTAACTTTACCATTTTCATAATCAAGATATTTTTCTGCCAGTTCGCACGCTTTACCAAGGGCTATGATAGAAGTTGTACATTCTGTTCCCGCTCTTCGGCTGAATTCCTGGTGCCCTCCAACCATGAATGGCCTGAATGGCACCCCTTTCCTAAGATATAATACTCCAACACCTTTAGGGGCATGAAGTTTATGTCCTGATATTGCAAGCATATCAATGCTGGATTTTGCCATATTCAATGGTATTTTACCTGTTGATTGCACAGCATCGGTATGAAAGAGAACTCCACGTTCTTTTACTATATTGCTTATTTCTTCTATTGGGAATACAACCCCTGTTTCATTATTTGCATGCATGATTGAAACTATAGCGGTGTTATCATCTAGGGCTGATTTTAGCTCATTGAGATCAAGCCTTCCTTCACTGTCGACTCCAAGCTCTGTCACCCTGTATCCATATTTTACCATGTTACGGCATTGTGTAAGAACGGCAGGGTGTTCAACCCTGGTTGTTATAATATGCCGTTTATTAGGGAACAGCTCAGTTGCAGACTTTATAGCCGCATTGTCGCTTTCCGTACCGCAGGATGTGAATATGATCTCTTCAGGTGTCGCTCCGAGGATTGAGGCAACTTGCTCTCTGGCTATATCTATCTCTTTTTGGACTTGGCCGCCAAAGAAATGCATAGAACTGGGATTTCCGTAATATTCAAAAAAATATGGCTTCATTGCCTCAAACACAGCTTCATCAACTTTTGTTGTGGCATTATTGTCGAAATAAATCTCTTTCACCCCTGTACCTCCTCAACTACTATATCATCAGCCACCAGGTCCTTAAGTTTCTGTTCTACGAAACGGGCGGTAAAGCCTGATGAGGAACATCCTGCGCAGGCCTTTCTGAAGGCTATCTGGACAGTATTCCCTTTGATGTCGATCAGTTCCAGGTCGCCGCCGTCCGCCCAGAGCTGAGGCCGTATTTCATTTTCCAGCACTTCCTGAATAAGCTGCATTTTGCGGAGGTTTGTCAGTTTTTCAGGTTTTTTCGGAGCCGCATATTTCCCTTCATGGAATACTTCATCAATAATTTCTTTTATTTTAGGTATACAGCCGCCACAAGCTCCGCCTGCTTTTGTAAAGTGTGTAACCTGTTCAACTGTGTGAAGATTGTTCTGCTGGATAACTTTCTTTAGAAACCCGTCAGTTAAGCCGAAGCATTTACAGACTATTTCCCCTTCCTGTTCCATGTCATGCTCATGATTATGAGAAGGAACAGGCCCACCGCGGTATTTAGCAATGGCTACTTCCAGAGCTTCCTGCCCCATAACAGAACAGTGCATTTTCTCTTCTGGCAAGCCACCCAGAAAGTCTGCTATCTCTTTATTTGTGACGTTAAGGGCCTCGTCCAGAGTTTTACCTTTTACCATCTCAGTAAGGGCAGATGAAGACGCAATAGCGCTTCCGCAGCCGAAAGTCTGGAATTTTGCATCCACAATTTTCTCTTTTTTATCGTCAAGTTTTATAAATAGCTTAAGCGCATCACCGCATGCAAGGCTTCCTACCTCTCCTATTGCGTCTGCGTCTGGTATGTCTCCGACGTTCCTTGGGTTAAGAAAATGCTCTTTTACTTTATCTGTATAATCCCACATAAATCCCCCTCTCTGCTTATTTTCAATGTTCCTATTATATACTAAAAAATCCTGAAACCAAAGAGGATATTTTCAGTCCTTTTCAGTTTTGATATAGTTATTATGACCACAAATAAAAAAAGCAGATGTGTACTACATCTGCTTTTTTCTACGAATCTAATTAGTTTACCAGTTTTCGCAAAGCAGTTCAAAATGTGCTTGCGGATGGGCACAGGCCGGGCAACAATCAGGAGCTTCTGTCCCTTCATGGAGATAACCGCAGTTTTGGCATCTCCATGTAGCCGGAATATCTTTCTTAAAAACATGATCGGTTTCAATATTATGTTTCAGTTCGAGATAACGTTTTTCGTGTTGCTGCTCAGCAACGGCAATTGACATAAAAATACCGGCAATATCTGTAAAGCCTTCTTCCCTGGCTATTTTAGCAAATCCGGGATACATGGTTGTATGCTCATAATTTTCGCCGCCTGCGGCTTCTGCGAGGTTTTCGACTGTTGTACCTATTACGCCGGCAGGAAATGAGGCTGTAATCTCCACTTCTCCACCTTCAAGAAGTTTGAAAAGCCTTTTTGCATGTTCTTTCTCTTGATTTGCGGTTTCTTCAAATATATTTGAAATCTGCACAAAACCTTCACTTTTTGCTTTTGCAGCAAAATATGTGTAGCGGTTTCTTGCCTGGCTCTCTCCGCAGAATGCAGTCAGTATATTTTTTTCGGTTTTTGTTCCTTTTATTGACATAGATTAATCCCCCTTTTTTAATGGCAACTTGTTATTTGTATTAATATACACTTTAAAATTTTTCGGTCAACTTTTTCTCAGACAGGTCTTACTTCATTAACCTCAAATTCTTCCCTTAAGGAAGAGATAAGCTCTGATATATCTCTGTTAAACGGATCAGGGATTGTTAGTTTCACTATTGATTCATCTTTACCGAATTTACTAGTGACAGTTGAAAGAGTGGACATCCCTTCATATGCTTCAAGTATGAATTTCATAAAAACTATGTCTTTACGCTTGATTCTGAAAAAACGATCTATGCTATTCACAGTTTTCTCTTTGTAATGCTACATATCCTGCCCGTCCTGCTATTGTTCCCATCTCAACGGGGCATGCGGGAGCACTCTCTTTGAAAACCATAGCAGCCTCTTCAAGGGTTACAAACCGTATATCTTTTGAGACGAGTTTTTCAATAAGCTCTTTAAATATTGATGCAAGGCTTTTCCCTTCCATTTCGGTATGGATTGTATGGACATTGAGGCCTGGTTTAAGCAGCGATAAATAGTGGTTATTTATGTTCTCAACTGTTATGCCGTTTTCTCCCAGGAGTTCGTCCATAGTAGGCCATGTTGTGGGTATCTGTATGGTGTTAAATTTATGATTATTGATTACAGGATAGAAAGGTGAGGTTCCGCGGCTGTCACTACAGTATAAAAGCCCCATTGAGTCCTGAATATCAAGAGAGTTTTCAGATATTGTCCAGCCTGGCGCTGCGGTTGTTACGGCATTTTC
>WQYY01000125.1 GCA_009780995.1 Desulfuromonadales bacterium | reverse complement strand
TCTATTGTACTTGCTTTCCAGTTTTTCCAGGGGCATTGGCAGATTGCCTTCTATACATGTCTTGCCCTGGCTGTTTACGGCATCTTACGGTTTCTACTCTCTCTGAAGGGGGAGACCAAAAGGGGTATTTTGAAATTCCTGGCTATGAACCTGGTAATGATACTCTTTTTCTTAAGTACAGTAGCTATATCTCTTGTCCCACTTGCTTCCTGGTCCAGAGACACCAACAGAGGGGTAAACAGCGGGGAGAATATGGGTAAAGGCGGGCTGAACCGTGATGAAGCTATGGCATGGTCTATGCCTCCCGAAGAAATTTCAACATTCGTTATTCCGGGATTTTTCGGGTTTTCTCGTCAGGAGGCGGGTGAAAATCCAAGCAACATAAGGAGCTATTACTGGGGAAGAATGGTCTTTACCCAGACAACGGATTATATGGGGCTTTTACCGTGGCTTCTTCTACCCCTTCCGTTCATATTCAGGAGGGATAAGTATAGTTGGCTTGCTTTAACAGGTGTAGCAATAGGCCTGCTTTTCTCTTTAGGGAAATTTACCCCTTTTTACAACTTGCTCTATGATTATTTGCCGGGGATAAACCGTTTCCGTGTGCCTAAAATGATGATGTTTATACCCGTATTCGCCCTTTCTATGCTGGCTGCCAGAGGAATTGACTGCATAAAAGATGAAGGGATAAGAGCCAGCCTTGCATTTAAGCGTTACATAAGAGCTGTATGTCTGCTTCCTCTGGTTTTAGTTCTGTTTTTGGCTGTTCTCTACTTTTGGAGGGAATTCTGGCTGAAGAGTTTTATGGATATACTTATACAGCCTACCCGTTATGAATCAGGGCTTGGATTAGTTGCCCAGAGGTGGCTAAATATCTTAATCGAAACCGGTATAGCAGTGGTATTTGCCGCTATTTACGCTGCTATACTCACGCTGAGCCGGATCAAGGGTTTATGGCGCTTTGTACCTTTCCTGTTAATACTGATTTTTCTTATAGATGTAGGAAGAGTCAATTCCAAATTTCTCTTCCTTACAGATGTGCCGAAGAAGGCAACTGATTCTAACACTCCTGTTCTGGATTTTCTGGCAAATCAGCCCGGCAACTACAGAACGCTTCCATTGGCTGATGATCCGATGCCTTATGCTGCTAAAAAAATACCGGTTATGTTCACCTCATCACCGGTACAGGCTCAGAGGTGGCAGGCTTTTCTGGATGCTTTTTCTTTTAACTCTTCCATGCCTAACCTTATCAACTTAAAGTATCTTGTAGTCCCTACAGATGAGTATGAAAAAGTCTTTAAGCCACTTGGAAACCGCTATACACCTGTTTTTATCACTCCTGACAAAAGTGAAGTCATACTGGCAAACAGAGGAGTCCTTCCTAAAGCATGGCTTGTAACATCGGCATTTACGGTTCAGGACCCTGCTGAGGTTTATAATATTATCCAGAATCCTCAGTTTAATCCTGGAAACTTTGCAATAGTCGAATCTCCGCCCACTGTCCAGCTAGAGCCTGCAGTTAGTAACAGTGTGTCAGGTTCTGTTGAAACTAAGAAATATAGCGGAGAAGAGCTGATCTTTTCTGTTAATACCATCAAAAACGCTATTTTTGTCATTGGTGAAAAGTATGCAGAAGGGTGGAAGGCCTTTGTTGACGGTACTCAAGTACCCATTCAACAGGTTGATTATATTCTCCGAGGTGTTTATTTAACCCCCGGAAGTCATGAAGTAAAATTTATCTTTGATCCTAAATCTTTCAAGATAGGTAAGTGGCTCACATTGGGCTCTTTTGGAGTATTTGCGGTTATGCTGCTTCTTCAACTAAGGAGAAGGAAAAAAGAGAAAGTCGCATGAAAAAAATTAGGAAGCTCCCAAAGCTTTTATATGCTGACAGCAAAGGGAATATTTTTGATCACCCATACCTTAAAATGGCCGGTATGAGCGGAAATGAAGCTGTAATTCCAGATTTAGTGGAACTTATACCACTCCCGGAAGACAGCAGGCTTTTTACAATACCTGATACACCGCCAATTGCCTGGGATGAAAAAACAAGGCAATTTAAAACCGTTCCGGTTGTGAAAGAAAGAGGGCGTGAACATAAAATCCAGGCAGTATCGGCTTTTATGGCTCCCGGATATGTGCGTAACTTACTTCCTGCCTGTGATTACACCAAAAAGCATATTCAGCTCCCTCTCTGGTCCTATACTGCCGTTGGTTGGGACGAAGAGAGTGAACAATTTGTCGTTGCTGCCACAAGAGTGGATAGTAATGAAAATTGGCTCCCCAAAAATTATGATGATAGAAAGCTCGATCCCCTTGTAAGAAAAATGCTTAAAGAGTTTCCAAATAACAGGCTTCTTGAGCAGCTTGCCAGATGCGCTATTGATTATCACTGTTTTGCGGCTAAGAATCTCTTTTACCGCCGGTGGGAAGCCCCTGTACCTACCTCTCCGTCATGTAATTCCCAATGTCTTGGCTGTATAAGTTTGCAGCCTTCCGATTGCTGCCCTTCAAACCATGAACGTATAAATTTTGTCCCTACAGTAGAAGAGATAGAGGAGCTTATGCTTCCCCATATGCTTAATGCTCCCGATGCAATAGTTTCATATGGCCAGGGGTGTGAGGGAGACCCTATTATGCAGGCGGATATGATAGCGGAAGCTACGAAACGTCTGAAAGATAAAGCGAAAGGGCAAGGCACCATAAACTTCAACTCCAATGGCTCCTTTCCTGACAAAATACGGCTTCTCTGCGATGCGGGAATGGATTCTATGAGATTTTCCATGAATTCTGTAAGGGAAGAGCTTTATAATCTTTATTACAGACCTGTTGATTACAGTTTTAAAGACGTTGTAGAGTCTGTGAAGGTAGCGAAAAAGCGCGGATTATTTGTAATGATAAATTATCTGGTCTCTCCCGGGGTCAGTGATGCTCCTGAGGAAGTTGAAGAGCTGCTCCGGTTTATTGCTGATACAGAGATTGATATGCTTCAGATGCGTAACCTCTCTATTGATCCTGATTTTTATAATAAAGAGATGAAGGTTTCCGGCCGCGGCATAGGGATGTATAACCTTTTGGAACGCATAAAGAAGGAGTATCCGAAGGTACAGTTTGGGTATTTTAACAGGACGAAGGAGACGTTTTATCCAAAGTGTGGAGTGTGAAGAGTGGAGTGTGGAGTTATAAATTCCCCTCTGTGGAGGGGTGCCCGAAGGGCGGGGTGGTTATCTCCCTCTAGCACTACGTGTCATTGCCCTCCAAGAGGGAGGCTGACTTGTAGGGGCGACCGTCCCCGGTCGCCCGATAAAACTTGCCTAATCCTCTATTTGCTCACATAATTAGGCAATAATGTTTTAACCATTTTACTAATAGTGTAATTTCTATCATCTGAGGTAATACCTGAGCTGATAGATAATATAGATTGTATATTTCAATACTCAGTACATTGCCTAATTCTCCAATTACTCATAGGATTAGGCAATAATTTATATATGAT
>WQYY01000124.1 GCA_009780995.1 Desulfuromonadales bacterium | reverse complement strand
TTTGGTTCCACACCAACAACTTTACCACGTCTTGAATTTATATCGCCTATTATATCTCCCATATTTTCATCGGGCACTGTTACGGTCATATTAACTATCGGCTCCAACAGAACAGGCTTGCATGACTCCATTGCTTTCTTAAATGCCATTGAACCAGCGATTTTAAACGCCATTTCAGAAGAGTCAACAGTGTGGAATGAGCCGTCATAAAGTGTAACTTTAAAATCTATAACAGGGTATCCTGCGAGAAAACCTTCCACAGAAGCTTCCTGTATACCTTTATCAACCGCAGGTATATATTGACGGGGGATAACGCCGCCAACTATCTTGTCTTCAAAAATATATCCTTCTCCGCGTGGAGTCGGAGACATTTCTATCCAGCAATCACCATATTGTCCGCGGCCGCCGGACTGTTTCTTATATTTCCCCTGAACTTTGGCGCTGCCGCGGATAGTTTCAAGATACGGTACTTTAGGCGTCTTAAGAATTACCTCAACATTGAATTTACGCTTCATCTTTTCAACAATTACATCAAGATGCACCTGCCCCATACCGGATATTATAAACTCTTTTGTCTGTTCATCTCTATGGGACTCTAAGGTAGGCTCCTCTTCTATCATCTTATGAAGGGCCGTATGTATCTTGTCTTCGTCATTTTTAGTTTTAGGTTCGATAGCAAAAGAAATCACAGGTTTCAATAAGGGGGCGGGTTCATAAACTATCGGGTGGGCCGGGTCAGTGAGGGTATCCCCTGTAACAGTCTCTTTTAACTTCGCGACAGCTACGATATCTCCGGCAACAGCCTGTTTGAGCGGCTTTTGTTTCTTACCTTCAAGCTCAAATATTTGCCCTATTCTCTCTTCAACCCCTTTTGAAGCATTTAATATTGTTGAATCTGAATTCAATGCCCCTGAATAGACGCGGAATATAGACATTTTCCCTGTATATGGGTCTGAAGTGGTTTTAAATACAAGGGCGGAAAAAGGTTCAGATTCAGAGGGAGAGCGCTCTTCAACAGCTTCACTCTTCGGATTTACGCCAACCGCTTTAGTGCGGTCAAGAGGAGATGGAAGATATGCGCAGATTCCGTCTAAAAGCTGCTTTACTCCTATATTGGCCGTTGCTGAACCGCACAATACAGCGGTAAATGTATTTCTTATTGTTCCCACTCTAAGGCCGTCAATTATCTCTTCCTCAGTAAGATCGCCATTTTCCAGATACTTTTCCGTTAAAGCGTCATAAGCCTCCGCTACAGTCTCAATCATCTGTTCACGAAGGCGTTTAGCCTCCTCCAAATACTCTGAAGGGATATCAATTTCTGAAAAATTTCCAGAGGTATCTTTGTTATATTTATACGCTTTCATTTTAACAAGATCGATAACCCCTTCAAAATTTTCCTCAGCCCCTAAAGGTATCTGTATGGCTACGCCCCTGGCTTTTAAAGCCTTCTCCATATCATCAATAGCCCGGAAAAAGTCAGCTCTTTCCCTGTCCATTTTATTTACAAAAGCTATACGCGGAATTTCAAATTCGTTTGCCCACCCCCATATCTCTTCAGTCTGCACCTTAACGCCGGATATAGCTGAAATCATAAATACAGCACCGTCAAGGCTTCTCATACATGCCCTGGTATCAGCAATAAAATCGCCGTAACCGGGAGTATCAATCAGATGTATTGCACAATCTTTCCATACGCAATGACTCAGCGAGGAGGTAATTGAAATATTGCGTTTAATCTCTTCAGGCTCAAAATCCATGGTTGTCGTACCGTCATTAACAGTGCCGATTCTGTCAATCATTCCAGCAGAGTATAATATAGCCTCAGCAAGAGATGTTTTCCCTGCCCCGCCATGTGCAACAATCCCTACGTTACGGATATTAGAAGTCTCATATTGTCCCATAATTTCCTCCCGAAGATTTTTATGCAAAAATTATATCAAATTTAGCTTTTAAAAGTTTTAAATTGCAATTAAGCATAGAGGGTAAAGTGTGTCAAGGAGATTTCATTCAGTGTGGAGTGTGAAGAGTGGAGTGTGGAGTTACTCCCACACTTTACACACTACAAACTCCACACTGCTCTTGTAACCTCTGTGCCTCTATGAGCTAATAATATAATTAGGCAATTTTTTAGGCATTACTATCTACACTACTAAAACCTATGAGCTCAGGTATTACCTCAGCTCATAGGTTTTATGGCATTAAAAAGTCAGCTAAAATAATATTGTATATTTGTAGAATTAGGCAATAATGCTCTTTTTTGGTGCTGATAGTGGAGTTTAATTCCACTCTCCATACTGGATAAAGTCCTGCCTTTCAGGCAGATATTTTATTTATTTTGTTTCCGCAGGTCGTTGACCTGCGGTTATGAAAATTATGCCCTGTCGGGCTAAAACTCCACACTCCACTCTTCACACTCCACACTAAATGCGTCACAGGTTTCTATGATAGAGGATTCTCAGCCCCTCCAGCGTCAAATACTCCTCCACCCTGCTTATTGTCTTTGATTCAGGAGCAATTAACGAGGCCAATCCGCCGGTGGCTACGACCAAAGGATCCCCCTTGCTTTCAGATTTCATTCTCATAACCACTTCATCAACAAGACCGATATAGCCATAGTAAATTCCTGCCTGCATTGAGTTAACAGTATTTTTCGCGATAATAGCCGGCGGCTTTAAAATCTCTATTCTGGGGAGTTTACTTGCCTTCTGAAAAAGCGCTTCCATAGAAATAACCAGGCCCGGAGCTATGGCGCCGCCACAATACTCCCCTTTAGAATTAATATAATCAAAGGTAGTGGCTGTACCAAAGTCTACGATAATCAGTTCTGATTTGAATTTCTCATACCCCGCAACAGCGTTTACTATCCTGTCAGCGCCGACTTCTCTGGGGTTATCATACTGTATCGGCATACCTGTTTTTATTCCGGGGCCGACAATATAAGGCTTTAACCCGAAATACTGCTCGGAAAGCCTGCAAAGAACACCTGTAAGTGTCGGGACAACAGAGGATATTATTATCCCTTTCAGGTCTTTAAATTCTATATCAGAAACCTTAAAAAGCTCATGTATTAATATGGCATACTCATCTGCCGTTCTCCCCTTATCAGTGTACAAGCGCCAGTTTTTCAGCAATGTGTCGCCATCATAAATCCCTAAAACTATGTTGCTGTTTCCAATATCTATTACAAGTAACAAGAAGGCCTCCTAGTTTATCTTAACGTCCCCTGTCATAATAGGCGTGACATTTCCTTTTTTATCTTCAAGCAATAACGCGCCGTATTCATTTATCCCTATTACTTTTCCAATGATATGCTTTTTACCTTCGGTAACAGTAACGCTTTCACCTGCCATGTTGCTCCGTTTCATCCACTCTTTGCGGACAGTTTCATAACCTTTGGCAAGGAAGTTATTATAGAGTTTATCCAGCTCTTTGAGCATTGTTTTAGCAAAAAGAGCCCTGGAAATATGTTGTCCGGTTTCAATATAGAGAGAGGTAGCCGGGCGTCTTAAGTCAGACGGGAATTGGTCCTGTTTCATATTCAGGTTTACCCCTATCCCTAAAATAACAAAGTTAATTTTATCAGTTTCAGCG
>WQYY01000123.1 GCA_009780995.1 Desulfuromonadales bacterium | reverse complement strand
TCCATACGGTGATGGTAACACCACCAGCAAGTACAGCAGATACTCTCCAGACAAACCGGTGACCAGTATTCTTTCCCGTTACTCCAGCACTAGGACTGTCTCATGGAGTAGCTATGCTTTCGACAACAACTCTGGCGCCGCAGCAAAGTATGGCACGAACAGGAAGGCTACGTTCACCAAGGCATTGTCCGCTCATGGTAATGCAATCAAAAACCAGTTCCCAGTATTTGATACAAGAGCAAATGGTTATGGTGATGACGAAAATTATGGGCTTGCCACACCCACTAACCTTAGCCCCAATCGTAACGTCTTCTGCTATGACTGCCACAACTCTCACGGTTCTGACGCTACTGGCATAACCAGTTCCTACTCCAGTGCGACCGGCCGATACAAAGGTGGCATGCTCAAGACAACAGTGTATGGACAGCGCGGCTACACAGCAGACTATACACCTCAATCACGGACCATAACATATACCAACTACAGTAGCCTTGGTCAGGCCGCTGCTACTACGACAAACGCCACGTTTAATACCGGCGCGGCCATCTGTAACGACTGCCATAACACAGATACATCCAAGGTCAATATCGACAAGCCATGGTCTATGATGGCCACTTACAGTTCATCAAGAGCTATAGTCGGCTACTGGAGCACCCCATACTTCGACAACTACACAGTCAACTCAGCAAAACGGAGTGTGTACAAACAGGGCGGCTCAGTCAATGCCAGGAACGACCGGAGGAAGCCAATGGGTGGCCACTTCGGCACCTCAATTGCAAGCCGGCCGGCGGATTCTTCCGACCCTAACAGTATCAACGGTCTATGTACACCATGCCACGACCCACACGGTGTCTCCAATGCCCTTGGCAACTCAGGAACAGCCACAACAAAGGCTGGCAAGGACTATGGCGTACCACTCCTCAAAGGTACATGGATCACTTCACCTTACAGGGAAGATAAGGCTGGCAGAGTTGTGAGACGTGGGGGAGGTTCAGGTTCTTCAAGAGGTGCGTTCAATGGTGGCGCGGCCCCCGGCTATCACATTGATCAGAATACCTTCATGACAACACCTGCGCCGACCAATGGAGGGGCATCAACTTCTACATCAAGCGGCAACCGTCGCGCACAAAGCTTCCGTGCTTTCTCCAATAACAGCTCGGTTTATGGCACTAATGCCTTGGCAAACTATCCGAAGTGGGTAGATACCGACTTTGCTGGTCTTTGTACCCAGTGTCACTCCAGACAGTCTCTGACAGGTTCTTCAGCGGCAACAACTTCTGCGGCGTGGAAGGCCAAGCAGAGGATCCATCAGGCAGTGGCCGGATGGGGATCAACCAATGGCACAAACTCCGGCAATATAATACATGCCTACACCTGTTCCAAGTGCCATGCGCCGCATGTTTCCCGTCTTCCGAGACTACTGGTAACGAACTGCCTTGATGCAAGGCATTTTGGACAATCCGTTTCCACAACCATTAACAGTGTTGCGAGTGGTACGACCAGGCCAGGCAACATAATCCGGAGTACAACTTCATCCGGAAGTGGCGCCGGTCGATTCCCTGGCGGAGGTTCCAGGTACTCTGGAGCATCATCTCGCGCACAAAATCCGGGTGGATGGTGGTTCCGGACAAATGGCGCTGCTGGCACTGCTCAGCCCACTGCGCCTGCATCTGCATATGGCCCGAGCTGTCATAATGCCACCAATGCTGGAGGGGCTACGTATAATCCAGACAACCAGAAATGGAATAACAGATCATCCTGGTAATACTTGAAAAGGATTAAAAGGAACTGCAACATTATGAAAGGAGGTACCGGAAATGAAAAAGAATTACATGACACCCAAAATAGTAGGTAGCGCGGTTGTTCATCCCTGTTAATATCCTGTAATATGTAAAGAGGTGAGGCTATCACATATCAGCCTCACCTTGTTTGTGACCTGTTGACAAAGTCCTCGCCTATGGTGAGGACTTTTTTTATAATGTACGTATATAGATAGTATTCATCTGACCAAGGGGCTTTTTAGTCTTGCGTATCAATTTTCACAAGCGAAACTGTTTGATTTGTTGTCTGCTGATATTGTTTGCAGTGCAATCTCTCAGTGCTATTTGCAGTAAATCAGCAACGTTCGATGAAGTTCAATATTTTGGCATTGGCAAATATCTACTTACAGAACACAAGTGGGATGTCATGGGTGCGCTTCTGCATCCACCATTCAGTTACTATTTGAATAGCCTGCCGTTACTTTTTGTGAATGAAGACAAAAAAATCTGGAATTATGATGTAAAGAAAAGAGATTTTGATTTCCTTGCAGCAGTTGATTATTACCGTGGGCAGAAGTTGCTTTCTGCCAGCTTCAATAGTGGGGATAAACTTCTTATCGCTTCTAGGTGCATGACTTTATTGTTAGCACTGCTTTTAGGTATCTATATTTATCGTTTCAGTTCATATCTTTGGGGAGAAAATGGCGCATTACTATCACTTTTCTTTTTCTCCTTCTGCCCCAATATGATTGCTTTTTCCGGGATTTGTGTTCCGGATATGCCACTTACAGTCTTCACATTTATATTCATGTATTACTTTTGGCGTGCGTTGAAGGAAAGAAGGAAAACCCTCTCAATTTTCGCTGGAGTGGCTCTTGGATTTGCCCTGTTGTCCAAAGTACCTGCGTTATTGCTGATTCCCTTAAGCAGCGGCCTGACTTTTATGTTTATGTATATACACAGGCGTAATTTTATTCCCTGTTTGCTTTTAATATTAGTTGTTGCCTTTTTTGTTATGCTGATCGGGTATCAAGGCGATTTGACCCCTTTCGCTCAAGGGCTTCAATACAGACAAATGAAACTGAACGATGGGCAGGCTGCCTATTTGTGGGGACAATACTCCAGTCATGGATGGTGGTATTTTTATCCGTTGGCTTTTTTGATGAAGACTCCGTTACCCCTTTTATTTCTCTTTCCTCTTGCCATATTTACTCTTTGCCGGGATAACGCCACAAACCGCAATAAAGCTTTCTTTTTATTGTCTCCAATAATTCTGTTTTTCATTGCATTTTCATTGTCAGGATCTTCTGTCGGCCTGAGATATTTACTTCCGGTTTATCCATTCATCTTCGTTCTTGTTGGAGCGTTGGCTGCTCATTTTCAACAATACAGATATTACTTGGCTATTGCCGTAGTGTGGTACGCATTCTCTTCATTTAATGTTGCACCTCATTATCTGGCATATTTCAACGAAGCTTTTGGCGGGCCTGATAATGGATATAAATTCCTGGCGGATTCAAACCTTGACTGGGGACAGGATTTAAAGGGATTAAAGAAGTTTATGGACAGAAACAAAATAGAAAAAATTAGTCTTAGCTATTTGGGCGCTGACAGTCCCGGCAGGTATGGGATTCAATATGATTGGCTGCCCAGCTATTACCTTTACAATCCATCGCCGGAAAAACCGTATGATATAAACAAAGATCAGCTTGTTGCGGTCAGTGTAACCAATTTATTGGGTGTTTACTTTGAGAATAGGGATATGTTCAAGTGGTTAATGGCATATAAGCCTGTTGCTAAAGTCGGTTACAGTATTTATGTATATGACTTGAGTGGTGCAAGAAATTTTAAAAACTGA
>WQYY01000122.1 GCA_009780995.1 Desulfuromonadales bacterium | reverse complement strand
GAAACATTTTAAGGCTGAAAGCCCTATTATCAATAGCGTAGGGCAACGCCCTACGAAACGAAAGACCCACGCTACCCTGAAGTCCTGAAGGGGCATAATCAACGATGAGTGATTTCTGTGGGATTAGGATTGCGCCCCGTTAGGGCTTTTTTCGAAATTCATTCCATAGGGCGTTGCCACACGCTGCCGATTTATGGGCTTTCAGCCCAAGACGCTCTACTAAACGTGTAGAGTGGAGTTTAACTCCACACCCCGCAGTGAATAAAGAAACACATATGGCTAAAAACTAAAACCACATATTTATACTTTAGCTAATCGACTAATTGCTTTTTTTACCTATAATCTCAGGTTATACCTGATCTAGCTGGCTTTCGACTAATTTATATTTTAGACCTACTTGGCTTGATTTCCATAACTCCACGCTTCACACTCCGTATCTACAGACGCTGCCCTGATATAATCCCCGCCCCATTCGGCAACTCAATATCAAGTCTCTGAAGATTTACAAAACCGGCCTCTTTCATCATTCCCATGATCTCCTTACCGGAATATGCCTGACCACCATCCGTTGCCAAAAGCATATTAAGGGAAAACAGCGCCGGGAAAAGAGGCCCGCTTTTCTCTTCATTAAGGATAAACTCCTGTATATACAGAGTCCCTCCTGCTTTCATTGAATCCATTGCTCTTTTAATAAGTTTACGGCAATTTTCAGTAGATTCTGAATGAAGTATCTGAGATATCCATACAACATCAAAACCGCTCGGAATATCATCACTGTAGAAATTTCCTCCTACAAACTTCACTCTGCTATCCATACCCATTGAGCTTATAACCTTCTCTGCAAAAGGCTTTGTAGTAGGTAGATCAAAAACGATCGCCGTCATCTCATCATTTGCCCGGCAGAAACTCAGAGCATAAGTACCTGGCCCTCCGCCAAGGTCAAGGAGCCTCAGCTTCCCTGATAAATTAAGAGCTTTGACAATTTTAGGAGCTTGCTGACTGGCAATATTAAACATACCCATAAGAAAGCTCTCTCTCTCCAGCGAATTGTCTGTGTCCGATGTTTTCTCCCTCACAGAATGGCCGCTCTTTACGGCCTTATCAAGCTTCGTCCAACCAGCCATAAGTTGATGATGATGCTGCAAAATATACCCAAGATAATCACTTCCATTTTTTGAAAGATGGGAAAAACTAAATGGAGTTGTCTTATACTTGTTGTCATGCTTTTGCAAAAGATTCATAGCGACAAGGGCATCAAGAAGCATTGCAAGCCCTCTTTCATCGGAATTCACCGCCTTGGAGAGCTCTGCTGCGGAAATATCTCTCTCCCCGATCTGTGTAAACACGTCAAGATTTACCCCTGCATAAAGAGTAGCTATATTCCAATAACTCCCTGAAAATTCCATTAATTTAGGTGCTGTCCAATCCTGCATAATCCTCTCCCCCTTATCTCAAACTAATTTTTTATTTTTAAACCCGGATTTACCTGCGCCATGCGTATTATAGGGTTTTCTACTTGATCGTCCATAAAAAATCAACTCTGTATCAGACTCACGCCCGCAAATCCGTAACGCTTCCATAATATTTCTTTTCTCTTCGGGAATATGAGAAAGGAGAAGAGACTTTTGCAAATGTTTCTCCCTCTCTTTTCTTGGTACATACATTGCCTTACCTGCAAAAGGATCTATCCCTGTATAATAAATACAGGTGGAAAGGGTCCCCGGAGTTGGAGTGAAATCCTGCACCTGTTCCACTTTTAAGCCCATTTTTTTAAGAGATATTGCAAGATCAATCATATCATTTAGACTACAGCCGGGGTGTCCTGAAATAAAATATGGCACTACACTCTGCCTTTTCCCCGTTTTAGCGCTCTCTTCATAGAAAAATTTTAGAAAAGAGTCAAAACATTTTGCTCCGGGCTTTCTCATAACAGCAAGAACATTTTCAGAAAGATGCTCAGGCGCAACCTTCATAAGACCGCCAATACAATGGGTAATAAGTTCTTTAAAATACTTTTTCTGCTTTGGCAAAAAATCATAGCGGACACCTGAAGCTACTGAAATATGCCGCACTCCCTTTACTCCCCTTCCTTTCTCAAGTAAAGAAGCAAGCTCACTGTCTACAATATGTAAACTTTTACAGATTGAAGGGTAAATACAACTATTCCTGGAACAACTATACCCTGAATCCGCAGCTCTACACTCAAAACCATACATGTTCGCAGTAGGGCCACCTATATCAGTAATAACCCCTTTGCTCCAAGATTCATTGGCTACATGTTTGACCTCAGATAAAATTGAATCCTCACTGCGGGATTGGATAAACTTCCCCTGATGAAAAGTAATAGCGCAAAACGCACACCCTCCCAAACACCCTCTATGGGAAGTAACAGAACCCTTTATCTGCTCCCATGCAGGAATAGGTTCATTATATGAAGTATGGGGCAGCTTTGTAAAAGGGGCTGAATATAGAAGATCCATCTCTTTAGTTGTTAATGGAAGAGCCGGGGGGTTACAAACAAGAAAACGGTTATCATACCTCTGAATAACTGTTTTTCCGGAGTAAGGGTTCTGCTCCTTTGCAACCAGCCTGAAAGCCTCCGCATAACTTCTTTTATCAGATAAAACAGCTTCAAAAGATGGAAGCTCAAGACAGTCTCCAGAAACTTCATCAATCTTACGTAAAACAGCAGTACCAGGTATATTTGAAAGGCTTTTAAAATCCTCGCCTCGCCTTAATCTCTCCCCTATAGCAAGAATTTGCCTCTCTCCCATGCCATAAACAAGGATATCAGCCTTACTGTCCGGAAGAATCGACCTTCTTACCTTGTCCTCCCAATAATCATAATGAGCAAACCTGCGAAGACTGGCTTCAATACCCCCTATAACAACAGGAACATCTCTGTACGCCCCTTTACAACAGGAAGTATAAACTATAGTTGCACGGTTAGGCCTAGCGCCATGTTTATTCCCGGGAGTATATGCATCATCACGCCTGAGCTTCTTAGCCGGTGTATAATGGGCCACCATGGAATCCATAGCCCCTGCTGTAACACCAAAGAAAAGCCTGGGCTTACCAAGGGTCATAAACGTTTCTTTACTCTTCCAATCCGGCTGGGCAATTATGCCTACAGAAAATCCATGCAGTTGGAGCCATCTGGCTAACAGAGGAACTCCAAAAGAAGGGTGGTCTATATAGGCATCGCCTGTAACAAAAATCACATCAAGCTGTTTAAGCCCCAGACGCTGCATTTCAGATTTTGTTGTAGGGCTAAATGACATTATTTCTCGATTAGCTTGATATCATCGGGGTTTGTGAGGGTTATAGTTACTTTTTCGAATCTATTGGCTTCTGCTGTTTTCGTACTTGTTATCCATCTCTTTTGTAATGGCAGACTCAATGGCATCCAGTTTATTCTCATTCTTACGGTTATTTACCAACGCATTGTACACCTTATGCGCATAAACACTACCTTTAGAAGGAGTTGAACTGTTATAACAGCCTACAGCCTTCCATGTATATCCAAATTTATCCACACACTGTCTTAATATCCATGCGCCTGTTTTTATATTAGTACATGGGTCAGAAAGAGCATTCCATCTCTCTCTACCCAAAGTTTTGGCCCAACTACTATTGATCTGCATAACGCCATAATCGTATGTCCCATTCTTATTCCGGCCTATAGCCTTT
>WQYY01000121.1 GCA_009780995.1 Desulfuromonadales bacterium | reverse complement strand
TCAGGTTTAAAGTGGCTCAAGTCAGAAGATATTACAAAAGCGTTTTCAGGGTTATTCCAAAAATGCGATATGATTTTTTCAACCGCCTCAACGTCAAAGCCTGTTAAAATGGGAACTATTCTTACGTCATTGCCAACAACTGTTGCATCTTCTGTCGCTGCTTCACCGGCATCACCCAAGGACTCCGTTGTAAAGCCCCCTTCAGGGGTATAAAAGTACTGCACAAAAGGGACTTGCACCTCTACTGCGTGTTCATTTTCAAATGCCTCATCTAAAAAGTGACATCCAAAATGCTTCTCAAGCTCACGGTTAATTTCTTGATTAACCTCTATCTCGCCAAGTGGAGTTTGCCATTTATCAAAGCTTGAAAGCACGCCTGTACCTTGAATTGACACATGATGCGACGGGGCAAATATGAAAATATTCTTCGCACTCTTGTCCAAGTGCTGAAACCCTCTATACGCAAGCTCCCCTGAATAAACATAGCCCGCATGCGGCACAATGACCGCCCTTGAGGCATATTCATAAACCCTCTGCCTCTCAAAAAGGCGAAACTGTGCTAAAATGTCATTTTTGCGGCCAGGGTAAAACTTTCCCGCCGCATTCGGTAATTTAACTTTTTCCATTTTGTTAGTATAATGCAATTTATGGAATTTCAAAACCTCCAAAAATATAACAGTGGTAAAACACAATGTATGCTTTGCCCGAGAGAATGTATTTTAGCGAACGGGCAAAGCGGTTTTTGCTATGTCAAAAAAAACGAAGATGGCAAAATTGTCCTATTAACCTACGGTTACAACACTGGTCTTGCCATTGACCCGATTGAGAAAAAACCTCTCTATCACTTTTTGCCCGGTTCTAAAACCTTGTCATTCGGCACTTTAGGATGCAATATGGGTTGCAAATTTTGCCAAAATTGGCATATGTCCAAAAGTAAGAGCGATATTAAAAAATCGGCAAAATACGAACCCACTCAAATTGCCCAAATCGCCAAGGCAAACAACTGCGAGAGCGTCTCATTGACCTACAACGACCCCGTAATATTTTTTGAATACGCCATAAACACTGCCAAAGAATGCCGCAAACTCGGCATAAAAACAGTCGCTGTAACCGCAGGCTACATAAACGACGAGCCACGCCGTGAATTTTTTAAATGGATGGATGCCACAAACATAGACTTGAAGGGTTTTAGCGAGGAGTTTTATCGCAAAAACTGCGATGCACATCTGGAGCCTGTACTTAAGACAATTGAATACGTCAAAACCGGCACAGACTGCCATCTTGAGATCACTACACTTTTGATCGAAGGCGAAAATGACTCTGACCAAGAGCTAAAAGCCCAATGCGAATGGATTGCGAAAACCCTTGGAAGTGATGTCCCGCTTCACTTTAGCGCTTTTTACCCATGTTATGAGTTTATGCACAAAAGTCCGACAACGGTCGAAACTCTGCAGCGTGCCTACAATATAGCCAAAGAGTATGGTTTGAAATATGTGTATTTAGGCAACATTCAAAACGCCTCAACCTCAACCACCTACTGCCACAACTGTCACAATCCCATTATTGAAAGGCAGAGCATACATTTTTTGAAAATGAACCTCACTGATTTAAGGTCAAAAGGGGCAAACTGCAAGTTTTGCGGGGTTGAATGTGCCGGAGTATTTGAGTAGAGGTATACTTTGGCATTCAAAGGACAATATATAAAATCTCAGAATACTCTAAATTAGTTATTTAATGGAATAACTCTCTCAATTTCTTTATACGCCTCTCCATAATAAACTTTCTACGCTCCAATGGCGGTATTTCCTGAAGTTTATCAGCATCAATATCCAATTCCTGAACAGTCATTTCAGCTACTTTCAAGGCTTTATCCCATCCAGATAACATTATTTTTTTGGCTCTATCCGCAGAAGTAACAATAGGAAGGATTTCAGAAGTACCGTTGGCAATAGCATTCATAGCTATTTTAAGTTTCGTGCCAATTCTTATCTCTTCCCAATATGATAGAAGATCATGCATAGCTGTAGCAGAAGATAAAGCTTTTTCCCATGACATCGGCAGCTTCAGTCTTTTACAAAAACCTCCTGACATCTTTCTGCCTGCCTCTTCATGTCCGTGATGATGGGGATATTTTCTAGGGTCAGTGGCAAGCTTTCCAATATCGTGAAAAAATCCGCAAAAACGGGCAATGGGATCAGAAGTCATCTCAGAAACCCTCTCCAATACCTGGAGAGAGTGGGTTAATAGATCACCTTCAGGGTGATACTCTAAAGGACCGGCAGGCACCAGAGGCATCTTAAACAGCTCGGGAAGATAGTTACTGCCAACATTAAATTCATACATCCGTCTGAAAAACTTCGCCGGTTCTTTATTTGCAAATGCTTTCTGCATCTCTCTGGTAAAACGTTCAACAGGAATTGACTCCATTAGGCTCCAATCACCGTTCTGTATCAGACCTTCTGCTTCATCATCCATTTTCCAGCCGTCAGATTCAAAACGAAAACCTCTAAATATCCTTATAGGATCAGCAATAAAAGAGCTTCTACTGCAAACTTTCAGCCTTCTCTCTTTAAGTGTGGTAGCACCATCTAATGGATCAAAGATTTTTCCGGCCATATCCATTGCTATCGCATTGGCACTGAAATCACGGCTCTCAAGATTTTTAACAAGGTTTTCAGGCGATTCAACAAGGGTTACCTCTATATTCCCAAACAGAGGATCATTTTTGAACATTATAGGTTTTGTTGTTTTTCCTGTAACAGGATTAAATCCATTTGATCTGAAGAACTCCTCAGTTAGAGTTGAAACGATATCAATATCTTTCCATGGCTTATTAAGCAGCAAATCACGGACAATACCGCCTACTATAAATGTGTCAGTAGTGTTATTTCCGGCAAACAGATCGTTGAAGAAAGTAAACAATCTATCTGTTTTTGATATTTCAGGTTTCATTGGATAGGTTTCCTTTAGCAGGGTGAAAACAATCGTCTTCCCAATTTGTGGGGTTATTTTCGATATATTCTGCAATGCTGGCATAATCCGGTTCATTACGAATAACGTGGTCATGGAATGATTTTTGCCAAATTGAATACCCGATTTGTTTTGTAACATATTCCTTAAATTGTTTAATAACACACGATACCGTAGGGGCGCACAATGTGCGCCCCTACGATTTCGCCGAACAATTCTGCATGTTTTTTTGCACATATTGTTACGAAATACGCACCATTTTGGCTATAATCGTAATTCTGCAGACGGTTTTGCTTTCGCTTCGGCAATTCCTTCATTTAACACCTTGTAGGGGCGGATGGCAATCCGCCCGGTATTGGCTATTTACCCGAATCTGTTGCACAAAAAAGCCGCTGTTTATCAACAACAGCGGCCCAGTAGCTCTCAAAATAAGATCATCTTTATTCAGTTTTATGCAGCTTATACTCTATAGCATCAATAAGAGCCTGATACGACGCCTCAATAATATTGTCGGAAACTCCGACAGTGCCCCAGGTGCTATCTTTATCCCCTGATTCAACAAGAACACGAATAGCCGATGCAGTTCCCTGACCTGCCGGAAGAACCCGTACTTTATAATCCAATAATTTTATATCTTTCAGGGTTGGATAAAACTTTTCAAGAGCTTTTCTTAAAGCATTATCAAGGGCGTTTACCGGCCCTGCCCCTTCTGCTGCCGTATGCTCAAACTTCCCGTCTACCTTAACCATTACAGTTGCTTCAGAAACAGGTCCTTTATTTTCATTACGCT
>WQYY01000120.1 GCA_009780995.1 Desulfuromonadales bacterium | reverse complement strand
TTGGTTATTATAAGCGTTCCTCCGGTAAAAGTAATTATCCCTTTGGCTACAACCATATCTCCTTTTATGGTGTAATTCCCCGGTGTGTTGGAGTAACAGTTATATCCTCCATCGAGGGTTACTGATACGTCACGGTTGAGATAGAGTGTCCCGATGTTGTCGTCCATGCTGATTTTTATGATGCTTCCGTCTGAGGCGGAGTTGTAGGCAGCTTGTAGTGAGTAGTAGTCTGTGCCACCGATTGTGGCGGGAAAGCTTGTACATGCTGTGGGGTCGTTGGCTTCGAATATGGCGTATATGATGTGGTCTGCCTGTATGTTGTCAAGGGTGTATGTGTAGGTGAGACCGAATGGGCCTAAGACGGGTGTGAGGGGCATGGCGTCTTTTCCGTCTATAAGGAGGTGATATAGTGTGTTGCCGATTTTGTAGTAACAGAGGTTTTGGGATGTGTCGATTATTCCTCTTGGGCAGTCAGGTGGGGTGCCAAGGGGCTTTTGACATTGGCTTTGCAGGGGGGAGAAACTGTATCCGGGGAGGCAGTCAGAAGCGGTTGCTTTGCTCCCTGTTTCAATAATAAAAGCCCGGCTTTGTCCGGTAGGTATGGTTATTGTTCCTGATGGGGTGAGTTTTCCTCCTCCTGCGGCTATGGCTGTGATAGTGGGGTTTCCAACAGAAAGAGCGCCTGTTGATTTGGTGAGTCTGTTGCCTGCCTGGTCGTATGTGTAGGTGATTACGGTGCCGTCTTCGTATTGGACTGATTTGAGGCGGTTTAGGGTGTCATAGGTGTAGGTGCTTTGCTGGATTGTGTCGGCGCTTGCCAAGGTTGCGTATGCTCCGGTTATAAGGAGGAGCAGGAAAAGAAATGCTGCTGAGTTAGCTTTCATGGGGGTGTCCTTTGTGAAAACAAGGATAAACCTTTAATTGCATTACTTGGGTAAGCTTATAACCTGCTTTACCAGGGAATTCACCAGATTGAAATCCGCTTCCTTGAGAGAGAGATTCGCCTTCCTGTAGCAAGACAAGCCATGCGCATCTACCGTGTCTGAACCTTCTATATGGCCGGTTATATTGCCGCTCCAGACAAGAGAGTTGTCCTTCAGACTGATTAGCTTTACATCATCAAAGGTGGTAGTGCCTTCATAGGCACTGTCTCTTGCAAGGTTGAGCAAGGCACCTAAAATGCCGAATTGTGCTGCCGCAACAGCGCCAAAGTCATGTTCTTTCAGGCCGTCGAACCTGGACACCTTTCCTGTGAGAAGATAATCGGCGTTGGGGGGAGAAGTATCAACGAGCAACACTTCTTTAAAAATATGAGTATGCCAGAGATGATTGACTATCGTCATGGTAATATCTCTGGCGACAGATTCCTTTTTGTATAGATTGTCACAATTGTAATAAAAACGCTTACCATCCTTCTTGAGTTGAGAAATATCCACCATCGGGCAGTCGGTTATTAAAGGCTTTCTCGCGTCCTCAAATGGTTTTACTGCCAGAATTGCGTTTTCAAAAGGGGTGTCAGGTACGACAGCTATATCCTCCATCGAGTAGTTTATAGCCTGTTTGGGCATACATGCCGTCAATGGAATAGCAAGGATACAGATTAATATCGCATGGTACCTGGGCATTATGGCTTCTCTTTTCTTTAAATATTTTCCTCTTCAACGTGGTGAAAACGCATCAGCGCCAGTGTATGGGTGCAACCACTTGGTTAAGCTCGCCAGCATCTGCAACCTGGTTTGAGTCTCACAACGACCCTCTGTTCTGTAACCGATTAAGGATTGCTGACACAGTCCGTATCTTTTCCCTCAAAACGTGCTCCAACAATTATGTGAGTTTTAGGATCAATTTCGTAGAAATATACACACGTCCTACGATATTTATATTTATTTTCGATATTTCCGTTTGGTAGTTCCTTTGAATCAATAAATGTTTTCTTTGTGAGGGATTTGGAAATAGGGTATTTCATCAATATTTTTTCCTATTTGACCATTTAACATTGTTACAAAAATATCATGTGGTGAACCAGCCCAGAAGGCACATCCAGACAATATCGTTGAGCAGATTAGTAGAAAACAATGTCTCTTTGCATTTAAAGTAGAAAATAACATGTTAAGTAAGCCTGACACCGAGTCAATTAACCCTTGTCCTACTGCAAGTTAGGGATTGACATAACAATCAGTATCTTTTCCCTCAAAACGTGCTCCAACAATTATGCGAGTTTTAGGGTCAATTTCATAGAAATATATACACGTCTTATAATATTTATACTTATTTTCAATATTCCCGTTTGGTAGTACCTTCGAATCAATAATGTTTTCTTTGTCAGGGAGTTGGAAATACGGTATTTCATCAATATTTTTTCCTATTTTAGAGTTTAGAATTTCTACAAAATTATCATGTGGTGAACCAGCCCAGAAGACACATCCTGACAATATCGTTGAGCAGATTAGCAGGAAATAATATTTCTTTGCATCTAAGGCAGAATGTAGCATGTTTAATTTCTCCATAAAATTCATTATCTTCGTCTATTCATCATTTGTATGGTTGTTGGAGTAATTTGTATTGCCAATGCGCTATAAGTGAGTGGTGCCGCTAGCACCATAGTGCCGGCATTAGTTGCCCAATTAAATGTCATGTTGTTCATCCAAAAATCGTGAATGGCCGCAACAGCATTTAGACCAGGGACATAATTTGCAACCTTACTTAGTGCTCCACCCTGCTTAAAAAAATCAGCCCAGAAATCACCAGTAAGGGGCTTGTTTAAGCCAAAAACATTAGCTCCTTGTGGGGGTCTTCCTCCATTAACTTTTGCATTATACTCGCCTCCAGGTATATTCTCTCCTGGTCCCGGATCAGGGTTATATTTTAGCATTGCATTATAAGCATACGCACTGGCCGACGTCCCAAAGGCATACAGCGCACCTGTTTCCCAATCCCCTCCCTCAGCTGCTGAGAGAGTACCGCCTGCTACTGTTGTCGCACCAACACGATAAAGATCCCAGTTATTTCCCCAATAGCTTCCAATGCCCCCGAAAACCGCCCCACCAATGGCGCCAAACTCTGCTCCTTCTCCAATATCCGTATCATAGACAGCAGCAGAAGTTGCTCCGATAGCCGCGCCAGCCGCCGCACCAGCAACAATATTACCCGCAACAGAGCCGCCTAGCATATTTGCAATAGCATAATCCCCCGTGCCGAAGGTGTTCCACCCAATATAGCCCGCCGCCGCGCCAATTAGAGATCCTTGCCATATACTGCCGCCTTGAACGGCGGCTGTAATACCGCCGACAATTCCCCCTATTACAGCCGCACATAAATCATCCAGTCCAAACCAGTGTCCGCTCGGGTCGATGTACAGTATGGGATTGTCCCTGGCATAGGCATACCTGTTCAGGCTCTGAGGGTCGCTGGGATCAGGCACAATGCTGTCAGGGGTTATAAACCTGCCGGTCTCAGGGTCATAAAATCGTGCATTATAGTCATAAAGCTCCGTTTCACTGTCCCATTCCTGGGCAGTGTATTTATGCGCTACATTGGCAGTTCCGCCATCGTCTGCCGTGTCTCTTCTCTTTTCTCCGAAGGGGTAGTATGCGATGTCTTCTACTTTGTTGCCTGTCTGGTCTGTTACTACTGATGTGCTGCCAAGGTGGTCTGTGTGGTAGTAAAGTGTTCCGCTTTCTATCAGGTTTTTCCAGTGCATGGCGATTCTTGTGTTGCCTGCATAGATGTAGTTGTTGCTGGTGCCGTCGTTGTATGTGTCGTAGAGGTTGTCTATGTAGG
>WQYY01000119.1 GCA_009780995.1 Desulfuromonadales bacterium | reverse complement strand
TTGAAATAGGAGATATGCGTATTGATTTTAATCTACGCCGCGTGACCGTTTCAAATATAGAAATCCACCTTACAGTAACAGAGTACGATATATTGCGGCTGTTTGCCATACATGCCGGCAAAGTCCTGACTCATGAGTTTATTCTGAAAGCTGTATGGGATCCGGATGACCCTAGCAATCCAGGGCAATCTCACATGCTAAGAGTAAACATAAGCAATCTTAGACATAAGATAGAAAATGACCCATCACGGCCTAAATATATAATTACAGAGCCTGGCGTTGGATACAGGCTTAAGAATTTTTAGCATATACTCATTCCAACTTAAAACAAATCAGTCGGAAACCAGTGAGCTCAGGTATAACCTGAGCTGACAGGTAAAAAATGCAATCAGTCGATTAGCTAAAGAGAAGTGCGTAACTTTGGATTTTGGTCATCGGACGCGATAAATCGCGCCCCTACGCGTTTTGTTTCGGGCAACCGGGGAAGGTCACACATACATATTATCGTACCAATTTTATGCCTTTGCGAGCGCAGCGAAGCAATCCAGGAATTTGGCGGGTTTAACTCCACACTCCACTCTTCACACTCCACACTATTTCAGATATGACCAAAAACCTGCGTCATATAATGTTACTTACCCCACGAATCTTTAAGCGTCACAGTCCTGTTAAACACAGGCTTCCCAGGTTTTGAATCACGCATATCCACACAAAAATACCCCTGGCGTTCAAACTGAAAATGTTCTTCTGCAACAGCTTTTTCCAATGACTGTTCAAGCTTACAGTCGGTCAATATCTTTATAGAATCCGGATTCAGATCCTTTTTCCAGTCATCTCCAGAAGGAGAGACTACAGACAGCAACCTGTCATATAATCGTATTTCACTACTAATAGCGCTCTTAGCATCCACCCAGTGTATAGTCCCTTTGACCTTTTTCTTACTCCCTGGCAAACCGCTTTTGGTATCAGGGTCGTAGCTGCAACGGATTAGGATTATATTTCCGGCAGAATCTTTTTCAACTCCTGTGCACTTTATAATATATGCCTTCCTTAATCTTACCTCACCATTAAGCGTAAGCCTTTTAAACCCTTCTTCAGGGACTTCCTGAAAATCACTCCGTTCAATATACAGCTCTTTTCCAAAAGCTACTTTCCTGCTTCCCAGTTCAGGTTTTTGCGGATGGTACTCTATTGAGAGCTCTTCATGTAAATCATCAGGATAGTTCTCAATAACAAGTTTTAAAGGCTCTAACACAGCCATAACCCTTGGGGCTCTGTCATTAAGATCCTCCCGTACAGCCTCTTCAAGGATACCGATATCTATCCAGGAATCGCTGCGGCCCACTCCGATTATGTGACAAAAATTTCTTACGGCTTCAGGAGTAAATCCTCTTCTTCTCAGGCCCGCCAGTGTGGGCATTCTTGGATCATCCCATCCGGCAACATCCCCATCCTTAACAAGCTGAAGCAGCTTCCTTTTGCTCATTACAGTGTAGGTCAAATTTAAGCGGGCAAATTCGTACTGATGCGGCCTTGATTTAACAGGGAGATTATCAAGAAACCAGTCATACAAAGGCCTGTGAGATTCAAACTCAAGAGTGCATACAGAGTGAGTTATACCCTCTATAGCGTCTGATTGCCCGTGCGCGAAGTCATACATGGGATATATGCACCATTTATCCCCGGCATGCGGGTGAGTAGCATGCAAAATTCGGTATATTACAGGATCACGAAAATTTATATTCGGTGATGCCATGTCTATTTTCGCTCTGAGAACTTTCGCCCCGTCAGGAAACTCACCTTTCCGCATTCGCCGGAATAGATCCAGATTTTCATCAACAGTTCTGTTTCTAAAAGGGCTCTCTTTACCAGGTTCGGTCAGAGTTCCTCTGTAACTCTGTATTTCTTCAGCAGATAAATCATCCACATAAGCTTTACCATTAACAATTAAATACTCAGCCCACTCATAAAGCTGCTCAAAATAATCTGAAGTGTAATACTCGTCCTGGCACCAGTCAAAACCAAGCCATTTGACGCTCTCCTTTATTGACTCAATATATTCAGTATCTTCTTTTACCGGATTCGTATCATCAAAACGGAGATGGCATTTGCCATTAAACTCTTTTGCCAGACCAAAGTTCAGGCATATAGCCTTTGCGTGTCCTATATGAAGATACCCATTAGGCTCAGGCGGGAATCTGGTAACAATCGAACTATGCTTGCCGCTTTTTAAATCTTCCATAACTATATTGCGGATAAAATTACTCGCTTGTACTTCGTTATGCTCATTACTGTTAGACATAGAAACCCCGTACTATTTAGTTAGATAGTGATAATTACAGATTTTGTCTTTAGATTCAATCAACAATTTCAAACAATGTTTGTAGTAGCATTATAAACGGATCGGCATAATCCTTCGTACTTCAGCCTATTATAGATATCTGATTTATTTTCTTGACAAAATCTTGATAAAGCGGCAAAAGTTTAGTCTTATAATAAATAGATATATGGTTCTTAAACATTTTTTGTTTCCCAAGAAAAAATAAAAAAGAGCTTAACACTAGAATAAGAAGTTATTTAAGTTTTTAACAGTACTATATCGACCTTGTTTATCAGCAGTCAGGCAAGGTAAAAAGAACTTGGGTTTGAAACAACGTATAAACCGTTTCAGAGACAAGAGCTGAAACAGTAGCGCTGTGTTGAGGAGTTTAAAGCGCAGCCAACACAGTTTGTTAAAAAGTGGAAGCAACAAAAAAACCAAAGGAGAAAAATAAATGAACAAGGTATTTAAAACGATTTGGAATGAAGCACTCTGCTCATGGGTACCTGTAGCTGAAATTACAAAAGCCCACGGAAAAGGTCGCGGAGGTAAACTGGTGGTTGCAGCGATCATGGCAGCAGCCTTGTGGGTTACCTTTTCTTCAGCTGCTTATGCCGCAACCGGAGACTCCTCCACTGGAGCTTTTGTTGATAGCGGTGATTCCGGTAGCGCCTCACTGGGAACATACAACGGTGTAACCTCCAGCGGCGGGATCCTAAGCGCAAAAAGCGGGGGAAATTTGACCGTCACTACTCCTGATATGAATGTAACAAACACCGGAGATGGCAACGCAATTGGAATATACGCCAGTGGCACCGATGCCAGTGGTACTGGTTCAACAATAACTTTGAATAATGCTACGGTGAGCACAACTGCCGGCGCTAACTCATGGATGTCTATGGATGATGCTCTTCGTGCTGAAAGCGGCGGAGTGATAACTGCAACCGGAACTCTTAATCTTTCCACCGCCGGGTCACAGGCTGCCGGTATACGGGCTAGTGGCGCAGGAAGTATAGTGAATGCGGGAGACATAATTTATACCGGGACAGGTAATGCGTCAACAGGCCTCTGGGCAACTGGAGGAGGTGCGATTAATACAGGTAATGTAAACATATCAATTAACAGTACAGGCGGATCATATGGTTACGGTCTGCTGGCAGAGGCCAATTCAACTATTAGTATAACAGGAGGAACTATTAACGAAAATGACACCACCAGTACAAGTAATTCCGCTGTAAGAGCAATTGGTGTCAATAGTATTATAAATGTTACAGGCCCATTAATCATTAACACAAAAAATTCTCTATCTCTAACTAATCCCAGCCAGGGCGCCGCACGAGGCGTATATGCTTCAGGCGGAGGAACTGTCAATCTTTCTGATATTACAATTACTACGACCGGCACGATTAGTAATGGATTTGAAGTAGGTAAAGTTGTTAATGCGGCCGGGGAAGGAGCAGGCGGTATAAACGTTGACGGTAACATTAATGTTGCAGTCTCAGGACTCAATGCTGTTGCTTTAGCGGTACAGGCTCCGGCAGGCGCGGGGA
>WQYY01000118.1 GCA_009780995.1 Desulfuromonadales bacterium | reverse complement strand
TCAGGACATAACTTATATTTTTATCACGTACTCGCGTAGTTAGCTTGCCATCAGAAAAAGTTCCGGCCCCACCTTCACCAAATTGGATATTACTCTCCTCATTCAGTATCCCTTTGCCCCAGAAGTTCTGCACATCCTGTACCCTCTCTTCAATTACCTTGCCACGCTCAAGAATAAGAACAGGCAAGCCATATTCAAGAAGGCGGAGAGCAGCAAATAGCCCGGCAGGCCCGCTACCTACAACCGTAATCTTTTTATTTTTTTTAACAGGAGTAAAAATCAGGGGCTTAGATGGGTAAATCAACTCAATACTTGGATTATCTGTATGATTTTGCCAAAACTCTTCATAATTTACCGCAGAAAAGGAAACTGTATAAACTTTCTTGATGCTATGCTTTTTTCTGGCATCTATACCTTTACGAAGTATCTTTAACGAATGTATCTCTTCTTTTAACACTCCGATCTTGTTGCAAAGCTTATCATGAAGCAATTTTTCGTCATCATTTAAGTTAAGCTGTAAATTACGGAATATGAAATATGGTGCCCCTGAGGGTAACAAATAAAATCCTTATCTCAGTGTAGAGTTTGTAGTGTGGAGAGTGAAGTTTAACTCCACACTCCACTCTTCACCCTTCACACTATTTCAAGTCATGGCTTACGGATAGTCATTACAGGAGACTCTGCCAACCTCACAACCTTCTCCGCTGTACTGCCAAATAGAAAACGATTCAATCCTGTTCTGCCATGGGTTCCAAGAACAATAAGATCTGCAGAGCGCTCTTTGGCCTCTCTTATAACCTCATCCCCAGGAACACCGGAAACAACAATTTTTTCGTACTCTACATTTTCCATATTTTTTGCGTTACAAAAATTTTCCAGCATTTTCTCTGCACCCTCTGCAATCTCTTTCCCCAGATTATCAAAAGTAACATGAGGGACGTAAAATCCTTGTAAATCCACTGGTTCGTTAATTACATGGATTATAAGCAGCTTTGTAGAAAAAGCTTTTGCCATAGTTAACGCATAATCAAAAGCATAATCAGAGTTTTCCGAAAAATCAGTTGCAAATAGTATTGTATTAAACTTAATCATATAACACCTCCTATTAGTTAGTTATAGCCAACTCTATATAAATTTCAACTGAGTTTTTATTTGGTCTATACCACGTAGAACATTAACAATTCAATAGTAGATTCTAACCCCGCTAAAATACCTTAACCCTGCACTTCGATTAAAGATCGCCGGTGAATGGCGTCTTTGTAAGGTGTATGGAGATAAAGTAAGCCATAGAATAAGTCCTTAAAAATAATATTGCTCCACTACCTTATAATTAAGAATAACAGACAATAAAATATAAAAATCTAGTCTGAAAATCTGTCTTTGTTGCTATATTACACAAAAATTATTATACAAAAAAGTGATTAATTTTTATTATTTCAATCAAAAAAAATTATGATACCTCTAAGACAACTGAAAATATTTGAAAAAGTTGCTTCAACAAACCATGTAACAAAGGCTTTTGAAGAGCTTTTTTTGACCCAGTCAGCAGTAAACATGGCTATTGCGGAGCTTGAGCGTTTTGCAGAAGCTCCTCCCTTTCATAAAGAGCGGGGAAAAGATGTACAAGGTATATTAGATATTAAATTATTGCCTAATTCTATAAATTCTCAGAAAATAGTTGAAATGTTGGAGTATCGTGATGTATACTTTCAATTATTTGCGAGGTGAAGAATTATGGCAACTGATGGAAATAAAAGTATAGAAAAAATTCTTAAAAAACTGGCAGACAGTATTGCTCAATTAACCAAGAAGAAAGAGCAATTGACAACGAAGGTGCCTGGCCTGACTTTGTACCGCCAAAATGGTCTAACAGGAGCAGCCAGTGGCATGTACGAGCCCAGCATTTGCTTAGTAGTCCAGGGATCCAAAGGTGTATTTCTTGGAGAAAATCTGTATATTTATGATACAACCAATTACCTAATTACAGCTGTAGACCTCCCTACAATTTCCCAGGTAACATCAGCCAACACTGGAAAGCCATATCTGGAATTGCGACTGGCTCTGAATCAGCAGGAAATTTCCAGGATGATAGAAGAGAATAGCTCCCTTTTACCTAAAACAAAACGATCAAACAAAGGAATGACAACAGGAAAGGTATCGCTCCCCCTTCTTAATGCCTTTAAACGCCTGGTAGATCTACTGAAAGAAGAAAAAGATATTCCAGTCCTCTTCCCCATAATTCAGCAAGAAATAATCTATCGCTTACTTACTGGAGACCAAGGAGAGCTTCTGCGGCAGACAGGATTAGAAGGGAGCCCAAGCAACTATATTGCGGAAGCGATAGAGTGGCTGAAAAATAATTTTGAACTCCCTCTAAATGTAAAGACGATGGCATTCAGAGCGAGTATGAGCGTTTCAAACTTTCACCAACACTTTAGGGCAATGACAGCTTTAAGCCCATTACAATATCAAAAGAGACTACGTCTGGAAGAAGCAAGACGGTTAATGTTAACAGAAAACATGAATGCTGTAACTGCAGCATCTACGGTTGGATACGAAAGCCCTTCTCAATTTAATCGTGAATACAGCCGTATGTTCGGAGCTCCTCCGTTACAGGATATAACCAAACTGCGCAAGAGTTCTGCTAAGAAGTAATAACCCTATTTATTATATCACTAAAAAGCCCTTCGTTTGCTAACGAGGGGCTTTTTTACGGTTTCAATTAAAGGTCAGTCAGCACAAGGCCTTCCATGTACCAGTGTAAAGTTTGTAGTGGGGAAAGCAAGGGTTTAACTGCACACTCCACACTATTTCATACTACCAGTTATACCTAAGACCAACATTAAATTTCCAAGGTACTTCTATTCCAGCTCCGTCTATTGATTTTATGTACTCATAATCTGCATGCAGTTCGGTGCTCCGTGTTACCTGCCATGCTATCCCAGCCCCTACCTGATACCTGTCTCCATCTGAGTTGGCTTTTAGTACGGCATCGTTATATATCAACCCTCCCTGGTCTGTCCACGTCCTACCATACATTCCTTTTACGTAGGGCTGTATGCTTCCTCTTTCTGTTTTGATGTTCTTCCCTGCTACTATCCCTGTCCTTAAGTCATAGCTTGTGCTCTTCCTCTGTTCTATGTTTGCTTGGTTTCCGCTTGTTGTGTAGTTAGCTCCGGTGAAGTTGACTATTGTTCCTTGTACCTGCGGCTCTACGTACCAACCATCTCCCAAGGCTATTTGTCTTCCTGTTTCTAGTGAGGCACTTATTCCCCAGTTCCCATAGTCGGCTCTGCTGTTGTATTCGTCATAGCCTTTTATGTTGTTCTGTATGTGCCCTATTTTTGCTACTGCGTCTATGTAGTATCCTTTGTCGTTTATCCAGGTGGCGTAGGCTCCTCCATAGATGGTTTCGGCTATGCTTTGACCTGCTCCTCCATTCATGTCTCGCCGGCTGTTGGTGTACCCTGCCATTAAGCCTGTGTAGATTTTCCCTATTTTTGTGTCATATTCTTTGTCTGCTCCAAAGTCTACGCCGTAGGTGTTTTCTTTGTAGCCTACTTGATTGTTGTTGGTGCTTACTCTTGATTGCCAACCATATCCTCTTATCCATGTTTGGTATGGGTGTTTTTGTTCGTCTGTGCTGGCTGTTCTGAGTTCTCCCATTCTTTGGAGTAATGAGTCGTTGGTCATTAGCCATGTGCCTGCCTGGTCACTTGCTCCCAGGAGGGTTTTTAGTAGGTTTCCATAGCTTGGCGCTAAGGACCATGTTTGATTGGCTTGTTGCCCGCTGTTCACTAGGTTGTAGTTGTATAGCCCTGCTTCTAGTGGTCCGTCTTCTAGGAAGAAGGTGCCATTGGCTGCGGGGTTTGCTACTGTTATTAGTGGTATTG
>WQYY01000117.1 GCA_009780995.1 Desulfuromonadales bacterium | reverse complement strand
GATTCAAAATAACATAACTTATCAACTCTGCCGGATATACCCCGTTATAAAAGGAGGTTCCAATGCTTTCAAAAAAGGTTTACAAAGAGCTTAATAAACATATGAATAATGAGTTTTTTTCTGCTAATCTTTATCTTAATATGTCCTCTGCTGCGGCATTTATGGGGTTTAAAGGGGTGGCAAACTGGTTTAATGTCCAGTATCAGGAAGAGATGATACATTTTACGAAATTTTATAATTATATTAACAGCCAGGGAGAACAGGCTGTTATTGAAAATTTGAAAAATCCTGAAAGCAAATTTTCTTCTTTACTTGATATGTTTGAAAAAACATTGGCTCATGAGCAGTTTGTAACGGCTTGTATTAATAAGCTTGTTGATTTAGCGGTTAAAGAAAAAGATAATGCCACACAGATTTTTCTTCAGTGGTTTGTTACTGAACAAATTGAAGAGGAAGAGAATGACAGGGACATAATAGCCAAACTAAAACTTATAGGTGATAATGGCTATGGGCAGTTAATGCTTGATAATGAGCTTGGAGCGAGAGTGTTTGTACCGCCTGCCGCTTCTGGCGCATGAAATCGCTCTTAATATGATCAAAAGCAGGGTGTTGTATGAGTTTTACAACATCCTGTTTTATTATGTCAGATATGTAATTATTTAGTAGATGACTATATAATCGTGATCCTGGGCGATTTTTGATATTTCTGCATAATCTTTTATAATATAACCATTACCCTCAAGGGTAAAAGTATAAGTCCCATCGCCGTTATCTACGCAGCTTTCAATTAATGCTTCAAACATTGCTGTTTTAACCATACAATCTGGTCTCCTTTTTAAATTAATTTGTTAAGAGTCAGGCAATGAGTTTAGGTGTAATATGACACTTCGTACGGCAGTAATCAACGACAAACAACCCTCAGAATCGGACGGTGCTGAAATATACCTTGCAGGAGGATGCTTCTGGGGCGTTGAAAAGTACCTTTCTAGCATAAAAGGTGTTATTGCTACAGAAGTTGGTTATGCGAACGGTAACACTGAGAACCCTAGTTATGAAGATGTTTGTTATAATGAGACCGGTCATGCTGAAACAGTAAAAGTAATATATAATAAATCTGTTTTGCCATTGGAAAAATTACTGGCACTATACTATGAAATTATTGATCCGACATCAGTCAATAGACAGGGGCCTGATTTTGGAGAGCAGTACAGAACTGGTATATATTATACGGATGTTAATGATGAGGCAGTTATAAGGGATTCCATTATTGCATTACAAAAAAAGAAACAAAAGCCGGTAGTGATAGAAGTAGAATCGTTAAAAAATTACTATCCTGCTGAAGGGTATCATCAAAAATATCTTGATAAGAATCCGAATGGATATTGCCATATTCCTAAGAGTAAAATTGAAAAAATCAAAATGTTATAAAGGATAAATGGTGCGTATATTTAAAAAAAGAAATTTTGTGCAGTACATTATGTTGCTTTTCTTTATAGAAGTAACACTGCTTACTCCAATAGCTTCCATTGCGGCAGACAGGCCGGCAAATTGGGCTACTCTTGTTACACTTCCCGGTACGGAAAATTTTTATATGGTTACTACTGAACTTTACCGTTCTGCCCAACCATCATCAAAAGCTATGGAAGAGTATGAACATTTTGGGATTAAGACAGTTCTTGACTTACGAAGTATTCATAATGATAAAGATGTTGCTAAAAACAGAAAGCTTATACTGCTTAATGTTCCGATGCATTCATGGTACATTGAAAATGAAGATGTAGTTCAAGCTTTATCATATATAAGAACGGCAAAGAAGCCCATATTGATTCATTGTAAATATGGGGCCGACAGAACAGGCTTAATAATAGCGATGTATCGCATTATTGAAGAAGGTTGGTCAAAGGCAGATGCAATAAAAGAGATGACAGATGGCGGGTATCATTTTCACACTGTTTGGGACCGTAATATAATTACATATATTAATAATGTTGATCTGAATAGTATAAAGGCAAAACTTAACAAAGACAGCTCTATGTTAAATAAAAAGGAAAGTTATACTTTTTCCGAAACTTAATGATACAGGATTTTGGCTGCGTTCAGTGTGAGGGGTAAAGAGTGAAGTGTGGAGTTAAACTCCACTCTCCACTTTCCACACTCCACACTATTTCAGATATGGCCAAAAGCAAGAAGCGGTAACCGAAGCCGCTAAGTAGCAGGCTTTTATATATGAGGGCGATATGTGGTATTCACGACATAGCGGTATTCTGCTTCATCCAACTTCTTTACCTGGAGAAGGTGGTATAGGCTCATTTGGTAGAGAAGCCATAGCATTTATCGATTTTCTGAAAGCTGCTGGACAGTCTTTATGGCAAATCCTTCCACTTGGCCCAACCGGATACGGCAATTCCCCCTACTCATGTTATTCTGCTTTTGCAGGTAATCCGCTGTTAATCAACCTTGAGAAACTTGTTGAGGCGGGTGATTTAAAGAAGAAAGATACCGTTGCCTCCTTCCCGACGGATAAAGTTGATTATGAAGCAGTTATAGCATTTAAAAGTTCTATCTTAAAGAAGGCGGCAGCATCATTTTTTGCTAAAGCTGAATCCTCTAGAAAAGAAGCGTTTTGGAACTTCTGTGATTCAACTTTCTGGTTACATGATTATGCTCTATTTATGGTTTTGAGGGAGTATTTTGGTGAAGAATCGTGGAATAACTGGCCATCTGCCTTGGTAAAGAGAGATCCTGTTACTTGTAAAGAGTACTCTGACAAACTTGGAGAAGATATTGGCTTTCAGAAATATATGCAGTGGCAATTCTATACCCAGTGGAGCGAGGTTAAAGCTTACGCTAACAATCTTGGTATAAAGATTATAGGTGACGCTCCGATTTTTGTTGCATATGACTCTGTGGATGTCTGGTGTAACCAGCAAATTTTCCGTCTTGATAAGGACGGTTTACCGCTTGTTGTAGCCGGAGTACCTCCTGATTATTTCAGCAGCACCGGGCAAAGATGGGGTAATCCACATTACAACTGGGATAATCTTGCCTTGGATGGTTATAATTGGTGGTTAGCCAGGATTGGTAATGATCTTGCTCTCTATGATATTGTCAGAATCGATCATTTTAGAGGTTTTGAAGCAGCGTGGACAATTCCAGCATCTGAAAAAACGGCAATAAAAGGGGAATGGGTAAAAGGCCCCGGAGATAAACTATTTGAAGCTGTTAGGGCTAAATTTGGTAATTTGCCTATAATTGCAGAAGATCTTGGCATCATTACTCCTGAAGTAGAGGCTATAAGGGACAAGTTTTCACTTCCCGGCATGAAAATATTACAATTTGCATTTGAAGGCGGAGCAGTTAATGCATACCTTCCCCATAATCACATTCTGAATTCGGTGGTTTATACCGGTACACATGATAATGACACTACATTAGGGTGGTTTTCGGGTTTAGACACCGAAAAACAGCAGTTAATATGTGATTATTTGAATTGTAAAAATGATGGTTTACTTGAAAGTATGATAAGGGTAGCTGTAGGGTCTGTTGCTCGTTATGCAATACTTCCTATGCAGGACGTTCTCTCTCTCGGAAGCTCTGCTCGTATGAATATACCGGGGACCTCCGCAGGTAACTGGGGATGGAGGATGGGTAAGGATAGTATAGCCCCTGCTCTTGCTGAACGCTTGAAACATCTTGCTATCATATATGGAAGAACATCTTAATTACCTTAACGATTCTCCGAAATTAGGGTTTGCTAAGGCAAAAAAGGTTTTTTTATTTAAAAAAGGTATTGACAGGAGAGGGTAGGTTGGGTATATTCCAACTTCTGTTTTTTGGTGGTCTTTGAAAACTAAATAGTAGAAGACGTTTGTGGGTTCTTTAAATTAATTTGAGAACTGAAGAAATTGAGCAGTTCAAACTTTT
>WQYY01000116.1 GCA_009780995.1 Desulfuromonadales bacterium | reverse complement strand
TCTCTGAAATATTCGGGGGTTATTCTGCTTATGGTTTGGTCGTCAAATTCAATTTCAAGGGCAAATGTTCTGTAAATAACTTCACGAATTCCGTCCCAATCCCATTCACTCCCCGGGACTTTTTCAATTGCATAATTGGATACGATATCATTTATTGTTTCTTCCATCATATCCATGAAGCTTGCTCTGATATCTTCTCCGGCCAGAATTTCACGGCGTTGAGTGTAAATTACCTCTCTTTGTTTGTTCATTACGTCATCGTAATCAATCAGATGTTTCCGTATTTCAAAGTTATGGGCTTCAACTTTTTTCTGAGCATTTTCTATTGCTTTTGAAATCATTCCATGGGTAATTGCTTCACCTTCCTGAATTTTCAGGAAGTCCATTATTTTGGCGACCCGCTCTGCTCCGAAAATTCTTAAAAGATCATCTTCCATTGAAAGGTAAAATCTTGATGAACCGGGGTCTCCCTGACGCCCTGAACGGCCTCTAAGCTGATTATCAATCCTTCTGGACTCATGCCTTTCTGTTCCAAGTATATGCAACCCTCCGACGCTGACTACTTCATCATGCTCGACTTCACACTGTTTACTGAATTTAGCCAGAATCTGATTATACTCTTCCTCTGTTGCTTCAGGATTTTCTCTTTGCCACTGTTTTGCCATTGCTTCTGCATTTCCGCCAAGAAGGATATCCGTACCACGGCCTGCCATGTTTGTTGCTATTGTTACAGAGTTTTTGCGGCCTGCCTGCGCTACTATTTCAGCCTCTTTTTCGTGTTGTTTGGCATTCAGTACATTATGAGGTATGCCGGTTTTTTTCAGAAGGTTTGCAAGAACTTCAGATTTTTCAATTGAAATTGTACCTACAAGAACAGGCTGCCCTGTTTCGTAAAGCTCTTTTATCTCTTCAATAACCGCGTTGAATTTTTCTTTTTCGGTTTTATAAACTACGTCAGGAAAGTCAGGGCGGAGAAGCTGGCGGTTTGTAGGGATTACCACAACGTCCAGTTTGTAAATTTTATGGAATTCTTCTGCTTCTGTATCTGCGGTGCCTGTCATTCCGGAGAGTTTTTCATACATTCTGAAGTAGTTCTGGAAGGTTATTGTTGCCAGGGTTTGGTTTTCATTTTCGATCTTAACTTTTTCTTTTGCTTCTATTGCCTGATGAAGACCGTCTGACCAGCGCCGTCCGGGCATAAGCCGTCCGGTAAATTCGTCAACTATTATTACCTCTCCGTCTTTTACAACATAATCTACGTCACGCTTATACATTGCATGGGCCCTTAGAGCTTCGTCAACATGATGAAGGGTTTCCATGTTTCTCGGATCATAGAGGTTTTCAATCTTAAGGAGCTGTTCTACTTTTAAAACTCCCTGTTCAGTGAGACTGGCGGTTTTAGCCTTTTCATCAATCGTATAATCGCCTGTGTATTCTTTTCTTTTGCCGGATATAGTTTTTGCTTCTACTTCTTTAACTTCCCCTTTCTTAAGAAGGGGGATTATTTCGTCAATGATATAATATTTGTCTGTAGAATCTTCAGTAGGCCCGGAAATTATGAGAGGAGTCCTGGCTTCGTCTATAAGAATTGAGTCAACTTCGTCAACAATAGAAAAATAGAAAGGTCTTTGTACATACTCTTCAAGGGTGAATTTCATATTATCTCTGAGGTAGTCAAAGCCGAATTCGTTGTTTGTCCCGTATGTAATATCAGCGGCATATGATTCTCTGCGTTGGTTATCATCAAGGCCATGAACTATAACGCCTACAGAGAGTCCGAGGAAATTATATAATCTACCCATCCACTCTGAGTCACGTTTTGCCAGGTAATCGTTTACAGTTACTACATGTACCCCTTTGCCTGTTATGCCATTAAGGTAAGCAGCAAGAGTTGCGACAAGTGTTTTACCTTCACCTGTTTTCATTTCTGCGATTTTACCGCTGTTAAGAACCATTCCCCCTATGAGCTGCACATCAAAATGTCTCATTCCCAGAGCCCGTTTTGAACCTTCGCGGCATACAGCAAAGGCTTCAGGAAGTATTGATTCTAGTTTCTCTCCCTTTTTATAACGCTCTTTAAACTCGGCTGTTTTTTCTTTTAACTGTTCATCTGAAAAGGCCTCAAATTGAGGTTCCATTGCATTTATTTTAGCTACTACCGGCATAAGTTTTTTCAGTTCTCGCTCGTTTTTGCTGCCGATAATTTTTTTGACTACAGATCCGATCATTGTGCGTATTCTCCTGGAAAAGTGGTGGATTTAAAAAAGTAAATTTAGCATAAAGGCCAATATAATAAAAGGTGAAATGATTCCTCACAGAGGCACAGAGGGTTTAGAGAGTGTGGAGTTTGGAGAGTGAAGTGTGAAGTTAACACCACACTTCACTCTGCCTTTAAATACTCCACTCTTCACACTCAAAAGGAGTATTATTGCCTAATCATACGATTATATAATATCATCGGGGTTGATTTTTAATGTCTAAAAACCTATGAGCTGAGGTAATACCTCAGCTCATAGGTTTTAATAGTATGCATCGCAACATCTGAAAAATTGCCTAATTCTCTGATTATTTTTATCACTTATCAGAGCGTTCATAATCGTCGTGAAACCTTACAATATCATCTTCTCCCAAATACTCTCCACTCTGGACTTCAATAATAACAAGGGGGATAATTCCTGGATTTTCAAGCCTGTGTTTTATTCCTGTAGGTATAAAGGTTGATTCATTGACATTTATGATTTCTTCTGCATCATCACGTGTTACTTTCGCGGTTCCTGAAACCACAATCCAGTGCTCGCTTCTGTGATGGTGCTTTTGTAGAGAGAGGCGTTGTCTGGGATTAACAGTAATCCGTTTAATTTTATAGCCGTTATTTTCATCAAGAACTATATACTTTCCCCAGGGGCGTTCACCCTGTTCCATAAATTAACCTCCGGACGCTATTATTGCCTCTTTTTATTTCTTACTGCCTATTATTGTTAAAATTTCCCTGATTCCCTCTGTCTCCCGAGCTATTTACAGATGGTGGAGGTGTACTACGTTGGTCATTGTTATTATTTCCGTAATCTCCTCTACCTCCAGAGTTATTGACAGGTGGTTGTGGAGAGGTAGGGGCAGTATGCTGATTATTGTTAAAATTTCCCTGATTTCCTCTGCCTCCTGAGCTATTTACAGAGGGTGGAGGAGTAGGACGCTGGTAATTGTTATTATTTCCATAATTTCCTCTGTCCTCAAGGCCTCTTGCAGGTGGTGGTGGAGTAGGGCGCCGATCATTATTATAATCTCTACGATCTCCTCTGTCATACTGTGCAGGATACTTCCCTCTCTCGTTATATTGGACAGGATACGGTTTTCTTCCATACTGTGAATCGTAATGTCTTCCTCCAGGAGCAAATACGCATGAAGAGGTAAGGGCCAAAACAACTGTAGACATAAACAGATAGTATAATATTTTCATCGAAATTTTCGGCAGATCGCTTCAGGCTTTCAAGCCTGAGAAGGAAATGCCTTCTCCTTTTCTTTTTATTTCCACACTGTTTCGCAGTGGGATATGATTCCCTCACAGGAGCATAGAGGTTTTAGAGGGAAGATTTTAATGCCCGGTAACAATCATCTATGATCCCCTCTGTCGTAATGTGACTCTCCCCCACCCTGTGGTCCATCATGCCCTCTCCCCGGAACAAGTATGCATGAAGAAGTAAAGACTAAAAGAATTATCGCCATAAATAAATAGTATAATATTTTCATTGCAGTTTTTGGCAGATCCCTCTCGGCTTTCAGGCCTGATGAGAAATGCCTTCTCCTTTCCTTTTTATTTCTCTACTGTTTCGCAGTAGCAGGTTTTTATTTTAGCTTATTAACTGTATATCTCCCTGGTTAATTTCAGCCATTAGAGGCATACAGCGTTTGAAGTCTGAGGTTTTAATTTTTTTTATAATCATATCAACTATATTAGCTTTTATCCCTCCATCTATTATTTTCTCACGGGTTAAGCCCATTTCAAGCATATTAAAGAGCACATGATCAGCTTCAGCGTATGTAAAACCCAATTCTCCTTCATCTGTCTGACCTGTCCAGAGGTCAGCAGAAGGCTGCTTGTCTATTATTTCTTTCGGTATACCAATCTCTTCAGAAAGAGCCCATACCTGGGTTTTGTATATGTCTCCTATAGGGTTAATAGAAGATGCTGTATCACCATAAAGAGTCCCATACCCGAGCATACGTTCAGTTTTGTTGCTTGTACCTATGA
>WQYY01000115.1 GCA_009780995.1 Desulfuromonadales bacterium | reverse complement strand
TCAATAAAAAACATTTTGGATATATTAATAGGGAGGAGTAGGCAGATGACAAAGATAGACCAAATCGAAATGGAACAGATGAAAAAGAATACGGTTGATTTTAAACCTGGCGATACCGTTAAAGTGCATGTTAAAATTGTTGAAGGTGATAAAAGCCGGATTCAGGCCTTCCAGGGCGTGGTTATAGGAAAGCAGAACGGTGGCATAAGAGAGTCCTTCACTGTCAGAAAAATATCAAACGGGGTAGGGGTAGAGCGTATTTTCCCTCTTCACTCCCCTTCAATTGATGGGATAGATGTGGTAACACGTGGGCAGGTACGCAGAGCGAAGCTTTACTATTTGAGGAAGCTTAGAGGAAAAGCTGCCCGTATTAAGGAAAAGAAATACGTTGCTGCTGAAGCTTAAATGTTAAAAAAAGCCCCGATTTAACGGGGCTTTTTTTATATGACTTCGGTTTTTGGTCATGTGCTACATTGCCTTCGTCGTGTATGATTTGACTGTATGGGCGCGATAAATCGCGCCCATACAGGACGTCTTACATATGAACTAAAATCCTCTGCCATTGAGTTTATAAAAAGCTATCAAAGGTTTGCCTCCTATATGATAAATGCTCTTTTCCCTGAAACAGAGAAAATTGATCTCTGGAGATTTGAAAAACAAGCTCTTCAAAGCGGTTTTTCCTTCATTGCCGGCATTGATGAGGCCGGTCGTGGCCCTCTGGCAGGGCCGGTAGTTGCTACTGCAGTAGTTTTGCCTCTAAATCACTCCATTCAAGGAGTTAATGACTCAAAGAAACTAACAGAAAAAGAGCGTAACAGGCTGTTTGGTATTATACAAGAAGAGGCCATAGCGGTAGGAGTCGGTATTTCAGATAACAATGACATTGATTCCATCAATATTTTGCAAGCAACTTTGAGGGCTATGGAAAAAGCTGTCAATCAAATATCCCCTCTCCCTGACTATCTCCTCATTGACGGTATATCAAGAATTTTGCTGAATATTCCGCAGAAAACCATAAAAAAAGGGGACTCTCTAAGTATATCAATCGCTGCTGCTTCTATAATCGCTAAAGTCACAAGAGACCGTATTATGGAAAATTATGATAAGGAATACCCCTCTTACGGTTTTGCAAGGCATAAAGGGTATGGTTCAGCAAAGCATTTGGAAGCCATAGCAAAGTTTGGCCCTTCTCCAATACACCGTAAAACCTTCCGTGGCGTTAAGGAATATGTGGTAGATCATGGGTAAAGGCAGTGGAAAAGATTCGAGGAAGAGTGTTGGTATGCTTGGGGAAGAAATTGCTGCTGATTTTCTCAAAAAAGCCGGTTTAAAAGTTTTAGCAAGGAATTACAGGTGTAAAGCTGGTGAAATAGATATTATTGCTAAAGATAAAAAGACAGTTGTTTTTGTTGAGGTTAAGACTCGCAGAACAGCTGATTTTGGCCTGCCTCAATATGCTGTAACTGAATTTAAAAAAAGACAGATAAGTAAAGCTGCGCTGACATGGCTTGGGGTGAACAGTATGCTGGATTCTCCGGCGCGCTTTGATGTTGTGGCAATTATGATAAAAGATGGAATCCCAGAGATTGAGCATATAAAAAATGCTTTTGATTTAGCTTATTGAGGGAATAATAAAAATTGGTTGGTGCGAGAGAGGAGACTTGAACTCCTACGCCTTACGGCGCCAGATCCTAAGTCTGGTGCGTCTGCCAATTCCGCCACTCTCGCTTATGGATTATATAAAAAACGGTCAGCGCTGCTGACCAGATGCCTACTGGCACGCCCGACAGGATTCGAACCTGTGGCCTACGGCTTAGAAGGCCGTTGCTCTATCCAGCTGAGCTACGGACGCAAACAAAATGGTCGGGGAGACAGGATTCGAACCTGCGACCCCCTGTGCCCAAGACAGGTGCGCTACCAGACTGCGCTACTCCCCGACGAAATAAAACTTATATCATACTCTTTTAGTAATAATCAACCAGAATGTGTTTATAAAGTATTGTTAGAGGTGAGAAAGTCGGAGAACTTTTTCATTGCAACTCCCCTGTGGCTTATTCTGTTTTTTATTTCAATGGGGAGTTCAGCCAGTGTTTTACCGTATTCAGGAACCAGAAACAGCGGATCATAACCAAAACCACTATCTCCTAGAGGTTTTTCCAGTATAATCCCATGGAGTTCCCCTTTAAATGTCCGGCATTCTTCCTCTGGTTTACAAAAGGCTATGACACACTGGAAAGTTGCTTTTCTTTTATTGGTGGGGATTGCTGAGAGTTTTTCTAAAAGCTTTGCGTTGTTTGCTGCGTCATTAGCATTCTCTCCGGCATATCTGGCAGAGAATACTCCAGGTTTCCCTCCGAGTATATCTACTACAAGGCCGGAATCGTCCGCGATTACAGGTATGCCTGTGAAGTTGAATGCCGATACGGCTTTTTTAATAGCGTTATCTCTGAATGTTTCGCCATCTTCTTCAACAGCAGGGAAACCCGGGAAATCCTGAATTGATAAAACCTTTTTGACAACTCCATTCAGAAGTTTTTCAAGCTCTTTGATTTTACCTTTGTTAGTTGTCGCAATGAGAAGTTCTTTCATTGCTTTAAAGCCGTTTCCTGGGCAACGAATAGCTGTTTTATCCCTTGAATTGCCAGATTACGCATACTATCCATTTGCTGAACAGTGAAAGGGATCTCTTCTGCGGTGCCTTGCACTTCTACAAATCTTTCTGAAGATGTCATTACAAAGTTCATGTCAACTTCAGCTGATGAGTCTTCAGAGTAGTTGAGATCAAGAAGAGGTTCGCTTCCCACCATTCCAACACTTACTGCTGCAACAGCTTCTATAATCGGGCTTTCGGAAAGGACTCCATTCATAACAAGGCTGCTTACAGCGTCATGTAAAGCTACCCATGCCCCTGTTATTGACGCGGTTCTTGTACCGCCGTCAGCCTGTATTACGTCACAGTCAATGTAGATGCTCCGCTCTCCCAGTTTTTTGAGGTCTGTTACCGCCCTGAGTGATCGTCCGATTAAACGTTGTATTTCATGGGTTCTTCCGCTTATTTTTCCTTTTGCGGCCTCTCTGGGTGAGCGTGTATGAGTTGCTCTGGGAAGCATAGAATACTCTGCGGTAACCCAGCCGCTCCCTTTACCTTTAAGAAAAGGGGGTACGCCCTCTTCAACAGATGCTGTGCAGATTACTTTTGTATCGCCGAATTCCACCAAAACAGAGCCTTCCGCGTGTTTAGTATATTTACGGGTTATTCTGATATTTCTTAAAGCATCTGTTTTACGGCCATCAATCCTCATTTATATGCCCCTTATAAGTTAATCACTGAATGATTTAGGTTCAGCATCTATGCTGTCTGTTTCTTCCAGAAAACGTGTTGTAATGAACTTTTCGGCTTCTGATATTGCTGACTCAGAGTTAGTCGGCAGATCTATTTTGCCACCAGCCATCATTCCATGCCCACCGGCAACACCTTTTACATCTACTATTCGTCTGAGAGCGTCTCCGGCGTTAAAATCTTCTTTCATGGTACGCAGGGAAATGATGATAGAGTTATTGTATTCTCCAGTGCAGAGTACAGAGTCCATACCTTCAAGATGTAGCAGAAAGTCGGCCATTTCTGCAACAACTTCAGGAAAGGCTATTTTACCCATGTTAGCAACCATTACACTGTCATAAATTCTGGCGTTATCCAGCGTTCTTCTTATCGTCCTGTAATACTCCATTGGTTGTCTGGGGTTTGTTATCTGATATAAAAGTTTTTTGTTTGTTAGAGGAAAAAGATGGAGATACGCTGTTTTATCTGGGTGGTTAGCTTCTCTTCCCAGATCCTGGGTTTCTGATTTTATTGCATAGAAGAGGGCTGTTGCTATTTTTGTGGTGATTTTAATATCCTGCGCCAGTAAATATTCATAAACTATGGTGCTGGTAGCGCCGTAGTTTTCCCTTACATCTACCCATTTGCACATTTTTGTTGCTTCGCGAAGAGGGTGATGGTCAATAACAATATCCACTGTGACATCCTGAGGCAGAGAGTTATTTCCGGTCATAGGCTGTGTATCAAGCATACATACAGTTTTAAATTCTTTAAAATTGATTATGGAAAGAGGTGTAAGGCCGATTTGAAGCCCTCTGGCCATGGCGATGTTTTCACTTCTCCCTATCATTCCAGACAGAGCTATTACAGACTTTTGGCCAAGTTTAGTTAGGAATAAGTGGGAGAGAGCAAGGGCTGAAGCAAGGCAGTCAGGATCAGGGTTATCGTGGACGATTATGATTATTTCGCCACGACCCCTCATCCATGAAAGTATCTTGTTGCTGAATTCTTTTGATACCTTTAGCCGCTCTTCCATAAATTATTTTGAAGTGTCTCTTCCAAATGGCGATATG
>WQYY01000114.1 GCA_009780995.1 Desulfuromonadales bacterium | reverse complement strand
TACCACCACGTTTAATATAACGAGTCATTGCAATACGAGCAGCTTCTATCTGCCTGGAATCAAGCCATGAACACTCTGTCGCCTGAAGACCATATGCCCCAAATGAAAGAGTAACGCCACGATCAGGAGCGCCATTCATTCTTCCTTTCATCTGCTTTCTATGCTTAACTCTTTTAGGCATCAACATAAATAAAACTCCTAAATATTACTGTCCAGCTAGCACTTCACCTTTGAAAATCAAAACTTTAATACCAATTATTCCATAAGTAGTCTTAGCTTCTGCAAAACCATAGTCAATATCAGCTCTCAGAGTATGTAAAGGAACTCGCCCCTCTCTGTACCATTCTGTACGGGACATTTCCGCCCCTCCCAAACGACCAGAGCAGGTGATCCTAATACCTTTCGCCCCGAATTTCAAGGCAGAAGTTACACTCTTCTTCATTGCTCTTCTAAAAGCAATCCTTCTCTCAAGCTGGAGAGCCACACCTTCTGCAACAAGTTGAGCATCAAGCTCCGGCTTTCTTACTTCCTGAATATTAAGAAAAACCTCTTTATCTGTTATTTTTGCAAGGTCTTTTTTAAGCACTTCAACTTCCGCACCTTTTTTACCAATAATCAGGCCTGGGCGAGCAGTAAATATATTAATCTTTGCTTTATTAGCAGCACGTTCAATTTCAATTTTTGATATACCAGAGTTATATAGTCTCTTCTTTAAAAACTTTCTTAATTTTAAATCTTCATGGAGAAGAGCCGAATAACCAGCCTTAGCATACCACCTGGAATCCCAACTTTTTATTATTCCCAGTCTGAAACTAACCGGATTTACTTTCTGACCCAAACCACACCTCCAACTAATACCCTAAATTATTATTTATCTGCGAGAACCACTGAAATATGACTAGTCGGTTTCCTTATTTTGCTGGCGCGTCCCATAGCACGAGGTACAAAACGCTTTAAAACCGGACCGCCGTCCACATAGATACTCTTTACAAACAGTTTATCTACATCAGAAACACCCTTCTGCTCCGCATTTGCAACTGCAGACTTAAGCAAGTCAGCAACGACTTTTGCAGAGGGTTTAGATGAAAACTGTAATATATTTAACGCCTTCTGGATCTTAAGTCCACGCACCATATCAACAATCAGTCTGGTTTTACGTGGAGAGAGACGTATTGTTCTTAATCTTGCTTCCGCTTCCATACATTACCCCTTTGTATCACTTCTTCTTAAGCTTACTTTTTTTATCACCGGCATGGCCGTGAAAAGTTCTTGTAGGAGAAAACTCTCCTAACTTATGACCAACCATATTCTCTGTAACAAATATTGGTATAAACTTCTTCCCATTATGTACAGCAAAAGAAAGGCCAACAAAATCCGGAGTTATTGTCGAACGTCTTGACCATGTTTTAATCAAGCCTTTAGCGCCTGCACCTTGTTCAGCAACTTTTTTAGCAAGATGATCATCAATAAATGGACCTTTACGTATTGAACGAGCCATCAATAAACCTCATTTAAAATTATTTAGTACGCGGTTTTACAATAAAACGTGTTGATACTTTATTTTTACGTGTTTTATATCCTTTAGTTGGTATCCCCCAAGGAGTAACCGGATGACGTCCGCCTGAAGTCCGGCCTTCTCCACCGCCATGTGGGTGATCAACCGGATTCATTGCAACACCTCTAACCTTAGGACGATGCCCAAGCCATCTTGAACGACCGGCTTTTCCTATCGATACCTTTTCATGGTCCAGATTACCAACCTGACCAATTGTAGCCATACAATCCTGCAGTATCATCCTTACTTCACCGGAAGGTAATTTTACCTGTACATACTTACCCTCTTTTGCCATAAGTTGCGCGAAAACTCCTGCGCTTCTGGCAAGTTGAGCGCCTTTACCAACCTTCATCTCAATATTATGAATTATACTGCCTAACGGTATATGCTTAAGTGGAAGCGTATTACCGGGCTTGATATCTGCATTTACCCCTGACATAATCGTTTGACCAACTGTAAGATCAAGTGGAGCGAGAATATAACGTTTTTCACCATCAGCATAGTTAATTAACGCGATCCTGGCTGAACGGTTGGGGTCATACTCAATAGAAGCAACCTTCCCTTGAATATCAAATTTATTACGCCTGAAATCAATAATACGGTATTTTTGCTTATGCCCGCCACCTTTGTGTCTGGAAGTAACACGACCAAAAGAGTTGCGGCCACCTGTCTTATTTAAGGATACAGTCAGAGACTTTTCAGGTGTCGTCTTTGTTATCTCTTCAAAAGTCGAACATGTCTGATGTCTTCTACCTGCAGATGTTGGTTTATATGCTTTAATTGCCATAACAGATTACTCCAGAAATATGGTTACACTTCAAAAAAATCAATATTACTACCTTCGTGAAGGGAAACATAAGCCTTCTTCCAATTAGCTCTTTTGCCAAAACCCCTACCGGCACGCTTCACCTTACCAGCTACATTAATTGTGCGTACTGTTTTAACTTTAACATTGAAAAGTTTTTCAACAGCTTCTTGTATCTGTATCTTGTTAGCATTTGAATCGACCACAAAAGCAACAACATTCTTCGCATCTTTTTCAGCTGTTGATTTCTCAGTTATAAGCGGCTTCTTTATTACACTATACACATTCATATAGCCAACGCTCCTTCAACATTCCTTACAGCATCCTGAGTTATAAGAATGTTTTGATACTTCATCATATCAAAAATGTTTATATGATCTGATTTTAAAACCTTTACATTTTTTATATTTCTAGCAGAAAGCTCCAGATTTAAGTTTGCACCGGAAGTAACCAGCAGAGCTTTAGATAAATCGAATTTTTTGAGAACATTAGCAAAACTCTTTGTCGAAATAGCAGGAATTGCAAAATCTTTCACAACCGTAAGCCTTTCATCTTTACAAAACATGGATAGAAGGGAAGATATAGCAACTTTTCTCGCTTTTTTATTCATTGACAATTTATATGTTTTGGGTTGTGGGCCAAAAGCAACGCCACCTCCCGGATAATGTGGTGCACTAACAGATCCTTGACGTGCTTGGCCTGTCCCTTTTTGACGATATGGTTTTTTGCCGCCTCCGGCAACTGCGGCCCTGTTTTTAACAGATGCAGTCCCTGCTCTTCTGTTAGCGAGTTGAATTTTCAATGCTTCATGTATAAGATACTCTTTAACTTCAGCATTAAATATTTCATCACTAACATCTATAGTTCCAACTTTAACCTTATCAAGATCATATACATCAACCGTTGCCATCTTTATCTCCAATAAACCTGATTATCCTTTATCTTCTTACTTAACACTATCCTTTAAAATCACTAAAGCGTTTTTAGCCCCTGGGACAGCGCCTTTTACGAGTATAAGATTATCCTCAGAGTCCACACGCACCACTGTAATCCTTTGAACAGTCACTCTTTTATTGCCAAGCTGACCAGGCATTTTTTTATTTTTGAAAACCCTTGAAGGTGTGGCAGAAGCACCTATTGATCCTGGAGCCCTGTGAAAAGTTGAGCCATGGGAAGAACGGCCTCCCCGGAAACCCCAACGCTTAATTACACCCTGAAAGCCTTTACCAATGCTTACCCCTGTGACATCTATAATATCTCCTGGAGTAAAGATATCGGCAGTAATAACATCACCAAGCGCATATTGATCAACATCATCCATTTTAAATTCACGTAAATATCTGAAAGTGCCTTTAGCTGCCTTTTTGGCATGACCGAGTTGAGGCTCTGAAACTTTTGATGCTTCAATCTGTTCAAAGCCTATTTGCAGTGCCTGATAACCGTCACTCTCTACCGTTTTTTTCTGCAAGACTACACATGGCCCTGCTTCTAAAACCGTAACAGGAATACGCTTACCATCCTCAGAAAATACCTGAGTCATTCCAACTTTTTTTCCTAATATACCCTTCGTCATAATCCTAAATCCTATTATATATGGTATAAACTTAAAGTTTTATTTCAACATCAACCCCTGCTGAAAGATCAAGCTTCATAAGAGCGTCAACAGTCTGTTGAGTCGGATCAAGAATATCAATAAGACGTTTATGAGTGCGTATTTCAAATTGCTCTCTTGATTTCTTATCAACATGTGGTCCTCTAAGAACGCAATATTTATTTATCACTGTTGGCAAAGGTATTGGACCAGCAACACGAGCACCAGTACGCTTAGCTGTATCAACTATTTCTGTAACAGATTGATCCAACAGCCTGTGATCGTAAGCTTTTAAACGGATTCTTATTTTTTGTGCTTGCATTGACTTCCTCTTTACTTGAAACGTTATTCAATAATAGAACTAACAACTCCAGCACCTACTGTGCGTCCACCTTCACGTATCGCAAATCGCAACCCTTCGTCCATTGCTATCGGTGTTATCAGGTTGATTGTGATCGCTACG
>WQYY01000113.1 GCA_009780995.1 Desulfuromonadales bacterium | reverse complement strand
TCACGCTGATTTTGATCGTAGAGACAAAGATGGATGGACGCCAATTGATTATGCCAAGAAATATAAGCATAAAGAAATAGTAGAGGCGATGAATAGAAGTCAACTTTCCAATGCAACCAAAAAGTCTCATAGTAGCCGCACCTCCAAAACCCAAAAAATAAGGTAAAAGGACATTCCAGGGACAGAATATTTAATTGACAATAAGTAATTTTATATACTGTTCCCAGAATGCCTAATGAATTACATAGCCTCTGCGAGGCAATAATATAATTAGGCAATTTTTTAACATTTCAATTTATACTACTAAAACCTATAAGCTCAGATATTACCCAAGCTCATAGTAATTAAGGCATTTAAGAATCAGTTAAAACTATGTTGCATACTTATACTATTAGGCAATACGATGGTTCAGGGCGTCTAATGTGACACCTACGCCCTGCCCGCCTGACAGGCATACCTTGCCCATAGGGCATTCATATCAATAGAAATATCGCATATAAAATTAACTTCACTCTTCAAACTCCACACCTCACACTATTTTGTCTGGCTGAACTAGGTTACACCCGCTGAGCTGGGTGTATTTTCAATCTTTCCTATGAGTTAATCCAATCCAAAAGTACAGGTCAAAACATAAAGAGGATAAACTTATGTGTAAACTTTTATGTACTATACTAATCGCATTACTGTTAATATCCAATAACTCGTTTGCTATCGTGCAGGTGGTTCCAGCAGAGCAGGTCTTTTACTATCATACCGACCCTGCAGGGACACCGTTGGCTATGACTGATTCAAGCGGCAATGTAGTCTGGAAAGCAGATTACAAACCTTTTGGTGAAGAGCAATCAGTTACCTCCACCGTACCCAATGACAAGCGGTTTATAGGAAAGGAGAAAGACGAAGAAACCGGATTCTCTTACTTTGGGGCACGCTACGAAAATGCTAAAATAGGCAGATTTATTGCTCCTGACCCTGTACTGGCGGTTGACCCGAGAACGAATAAGACAAATGAAGATATGCTGCTCAATCCGCAGCGGTTGAATACTTACGCTTATGCCTTGAACAACCCTTATAGGTTTGTAGACCAGGATGGGCAAGATGTAACAATAATCATTAACAGAGAGACGTACACCAAGAACTCGGTAATATCGACTATTAATGTGAGCAGTGACAAAACGAATACTACTTTTGATGGGTATGCGCTTGAGAACGCACACGCTGGTATTAAGCATAATAAGCCACCTATCCCGCCAGGCACTTATGATGCATTTACTAGGGATGATCATACTCCCAACAGAGTAGAACTAGAGGATGTCTCCGGATACGAAAACGTTCAGATTCATAACGGAAATACACCCAAAGATGTGAAAGGTTGTTTTGCTGTGGGGAGTACATGTTCAACTGATCGTGTAGGAGCTAGTAAAGCGGCGATGGGGAAAATCAATGCTATAATAAAAAAAGATGGTACAGGCAACATTACTGTCACCGTAATAGGGTCTAGCAGACAACCTACAAAATTAAGGAAAGCTAAATGAAAGCGATTGTTATTTCCATATTAATTTTAGCAAGTAGCAAAGCATTCGCCGGCAATTGTGATGATATAGTGACTCATTTTTTAAACCATCCAACCTATGAAAATTATGCAGCTTTTACATTTGATAAAGGTTTGTCTAATGCTAAAGATATATGTTGGCCTGATTTGGCAAAAGATTACCGTAAGCTTGCAAGGTTGTATAAACATGCCGGAAAAGCCAATGAATGGGCTGTCAAAATATTAATAAGACACACTAGCGACCTTGATGGAGGTGAACTTGAGGATGCTTTAAGAGCTCTGGGCCAATCAACTGATAAAAAACCACAAATATTATTGAGGGAGTATAAAGAGCATCGAATGACGGAATATGAACTTGAGGATGCATTAGTAATGCTGCCTCTATCACTTACTGATAATGAAAAAGGACAGTTGTCGGCATTGAAAGCTCGGAAGAAAAAATTTTTATCCGTTAAAGACCCTGAGCTAAAGCATCAAAAAGAAGTGGCTGTCAAGATTATAGATGACGAAATCAAACAACCATGGTATTCCGAACCATGGTAATATTAATTGACAATAAGTAATTTTATATACTGTCTCCGGAATGCCTCCTGAATTATTAATTACATAAACTCTGTGAAGAATCATATAATTAGGCAATTTTTTAACATTTCGATTTATGTAATTAAAATATATCAGCTCACGTATTACCTAAGCCTATTGGAATTAAGGTATTTAAAAATCGGCTTAAACGACATTGCCTATTTGCACTATTAGGCAATAATTTGAAACGTTCTTCCAAATTGAAGTTAACTTCACTCTTCACACTCCACCCTTCACACTATTTTACCTGGCTGAACTGGGTTATACCTGCTGAACTGGGTGTATTTTCAATCCTTCCTATGAGTTAATCCAATCCAAAAGTACAGATCAAAACATAAAAAGGATAAACTTATGTGTAAACTTTTATGTACCACATTAATCGCGTTACTGTTAATATCCAATAACGCGTTTGCTATCGTGCAGGTGCTTCCAGCAGAGCAGGTCTTCTACTATCACACGGACCCGGCAGGAACGCCGTTGGCTATGACTGATTCAAGTGGCAATGTAGTCTGGAGGGCAGATTACAAACCTTTTGGTGAAGAGCAGTCAGTTATCAGCTCCGTACCTAATGATAAACGGTTTATAGGTAAAGAGAAAGATGAAGAAACCGGATTCTCTTACTTTGGGGCACGTTATGAAAATGCCAAGATTGGCAGGTTTATTGCTCCTGACCCAGAGAGAGTGGTTGATCCGAAGACTAGTAAGACAAATGAGGATATGCTGCTCAATCCTCAGCGGTTGAATACTTATGCCTATGCCTTGAATAACCCTTACAGGCTTGTAGACCCAGATGGAAAAGCCACTTATCAAATTAACCGTAAGTTAGGTGGCAACGAAGCACGTAGCACATGGAATCCTATCAGTCATACTTTCATTGCTGTCACGAATGCTAATGGAGATGTTATACATACCTACAGTTGGTCAGGTAGTTTTTTTGAAGCAAGATGGGTACCAGAAAACCAGAAGGGTGATATGGACGCAGCAACCGAAGCTATTAAATCTGGTAAAGCCTTTATGATTAGTGATGGTTTCTTAGATCCTTACATAGATAAAGCATATCAAGAACTTTATAAATCAGGCTCTGAAACATATAACCCTATTTTTAATAACTGCAAACATCATTCAAGAGATCTTGTTGAACGAGCGCTTGAATTGGCTGGCGGTTCCTCTGAAAAAGAGCCTGCAAAGGCTTCGGGACCAGGCCTAATGGTACGCATACCAACGAAACCTGTAATGTCTCAGTAAATATAACTTGAATTTTTTAGTTATGGAAGATTATAAAACCTTTTACTGCTCCCTTGATAGTTAAAAGATTATTTGAATTAGCTAAATAGAAGAATTGACTATGAAGATACCGCTTAAGCCAACAATGAAAACAGTGCTTAAATCAACAATTAGGATACTACTTATTTTAATTATCCTGATTAGTATACCTTATGTTTTTATGTTTTTTGCAGCTGGTTTTGGCAATGTAGATATCTCTACTTACAAAGGGGACGGTAAAATAAAAGCTGTAGGAGGTGGCTTTTTAGCTAAAGGTGTGGAGATTGAGTTGTCAGCCACTGGGACAAATGAAGAGGTATTTTCGTTAAGTGGACTACCTTCAATTGGGAAAGATTATCTTGTATCTGTACATTTTCCTGAAACATTCAAAAATATGACAGAATTAACGGTAAAAGCCATCGATAAAAACAATAATGTTATTAACGAATTCAAAATTAGGCCTGAAAGCGCTCTGATAACTTCAGATGATGGGGGAGCAAAATTGTATTACAGTCCAGAATGGTATTTTAGAAACAGTAAAGAACAACCCATTGACAAATTGCTAATTTCCCTGCCAAATAATGGTTCTCTTGATGGCATAAAGATTGTCCTAAGGGCGGGGGGAAGTCTTTAAAGTTAGACCGATATTCTGAGTATTCTTGGGACAGTATATTTAATTCAAAGTGGTTTTATATACTGTCCCAGTAATGCCTTACAATATGTGCTCCTACATACTCGTTGGGCTTCATTTGCGCTCTACCTATCTTACTGGATCCACACTGATTAAATATATAATTAGGTAATCTTTTAACATTTCGATTTATGCTATTAAAACCTATTGGCCCAGGTATTACCCCAGCTAATAAGAATTAAAGTATTTAAAAATCGTCTAAGGTGACATTACTTATTTGCACTATTAGGCAATAACTCAAAACGTTCTTCCAAATTGAAGTTAACTTCGTTCTTCACACTTCACACTATTTTCCCTGGCTGAACTAGGTTATACCCGCTGAGCTGGGTGTATTTTCAATCCTTCATATGAGTTAATCCAATCCAAAACATAAAAAGGATAAACTTATG
>WQYY01000112.1 GCA_009780995.1 Desulfuromonadales bacterium | reverse complement strand
TTTCAGTGAGACGTTCAATCTTGTGAATGAGAAGTTTAAAGAGATTTTTCCCAAACTTTTTTGTGGCGGTGTAGCAGAGCTGCGGCTTACGAATGAAGAAGATCTTCTTGAAACCGGACTTGAGATAGTTGTCCAGCCACCCGGTAAGAAGCTGCAGAATGTTTCCCTGCTTTCGGGCGGAGAAAAGGCCCTTACTGCCGTTGCGCTGATCTTTTCGATTTTTCTTATAAAACCGTCTCCTTTTTGTCTTCTTGACGAGGTAGACGCTCCTCTTGATGATGCGAATATCGGAAGATTTAACAGTATGATACGGGATATGGCGGAATTTTCCCAGTTTATACTTATTACTCACAGTAAGACGACAATGGCTGTTGCTGATACGCTGTATGGGGTTACGATGGAGGAGCCTGGGGTATCTAAACTTGTGTCGGTTAAGCTCAACTAGGCCGTATGACGTAGGCTTTTGGCCATATGCGGCATTGTCTTCGTCGTGTCTTATTTTCGTAGGGAATGCCCAGTGGGCATTCCGAAAAGCCGGACGGCCAATGGCCGCCCCTACGAGTTATGAATCAAAATCCTGTGTTATTAGGTAAAATAAGTTATTGCCTAATTATATTTACTTTGTACAATTAGGCAATTATTTTTTACATCATTATTACTGTTAGCTAAGGTGATACCTGAGCTAATAGATAATACTATGCATGCCTGTCTATTTATAAATCATACTATTAGGCAATATTTGAAAATTGGGAGATAGATGAATGAGTGAAAACGAAAAAGGCTTCTTCAAAGGGCTCGTAAAAAAGCTTTCCGGAGCTAAGCCTGTTGAAGAACCTTCTGAAATAGCTGAGCAGGAAGATGTGAAAGCAGCGGAACCGGGTAAGGTTTCAGAGCAGGAGAAGCCCCGTACCTTTTTTGAAAGGCTTAAAAAGGGCTTAAGTAAAACTTCTGAAACTCTAGTTGGCGGTATAGATCGTCTGCTGCTCGGTAAAAAAGAGATTGATGCGGATACTCTGGAAGGACTGGAAGAGATACTGATTACGGCTGATCTCGGTGTAACGACTTCGGTGGAGCTTATAAGGAATCTTGAGCAGAAGCTTAAGAGAAATGAGCTGAAAGATGGAGCAGCATTAAGAGCGGCTCTTAAAGATGATATACTCAAACGTATGGAAGATTACGCGGTACCGCTTAAAACAGACGCTGCTTCGCCTTTTGTGATAATGGTTATTGGGGTTAATGGTGTAGGAAAGACTACAACCATAGGGAAACTGGCAAGTAAGTTTAAGCAGGACGGGAAGAAAGTATTATTGGCCGCTGCCGACACTTTTAGAGCCGCGGCTTCGGAGCAGCTTGCTATATGGGGAGAGCGGAACGGAGTTGATGTTATAAAGCATAAGGAAGGAGCTGATCCTTCTGCGGTTGTATTTGACGCCTGTAAGGCTGCTCTGGCACGGAATATTGATGTGTTAATCGTAGATACGGCGGGTCGGCTTCATACAAAAGTCAACCTTATGGAGGAGCTTAAAAAGATATTCCGCGTGATAGGGCGTGAGATTGACGGCGCTCCCCATGAAACTCTTCTTGTCCTTGATGCCGGGACAGGACAGAATGCCCTTTCTCAGGCAAGACTGTTTAAGGAGGCCGCATCAGTAAGCGGTATTATCCTTACTAAACTTGATGGCACAGCAAAAGGTGGTATAGTTGTTGCCGTCTGTAACGAGCTCAAAATACCTTTAAGATATATAGGTGTAGGAGAGTCTGTAGAGGATTTAAGAGAGTTTGATCCTAAAGAGTTTGTTGATGCTCTGTTCCAATAAATTATTGACTTTTTTAGGTTTATTGTCTATTTTATTTTGGTTTTCAGGCGGTGCTATATGAATGATGAATTTGTAAAACTGGATCAAAAAATAAACCAGTTAATAGCTTCTTATAATGAGATAAAAAGGGAAAACGCTCTTCTCTGTGAGAAATTGACAGAGTCTGAAGACCGGATTAATGGGTTTAAGGAGCGCCTTGATAAGCTGCTGGAAAGACTTGATTCGGTTGAGGGGCTGTGAGTAGTACCCATAAAATTCAACTTCTTGGGAGAGAGTTTCAGGTCAGAAGTGATTCATCTCCTGAAGCGGTGGAAGAGGTTGAACTTTTTGTTGCAACAAAGCTATCAGAGGTTGCCGCTTCTATTCCAAATGGCGACCAACAGCTTGTTTTGCTTTTAACGCTTCTGAATATTGCTGAGGAATATTTAACTTTGAAGCATAAAACAGAAGGCGTGGATTTTGATTCTATTATAAGGAAGTTAGATAATACTCTGGAGTTATGAGAACTCCTGGAGATTTTTATATATAAGCGTGGTTATTTTGCAGGTTATTGAAAGGTTTCTGCGATTCTGTTTTTAGGTCGCTTGCCAGAATAAGTAGCTGATATTTAAGGGAGATTGATGTTGAAAGTAGATGTATAGAATTGTACTTTAGAAAATTCTTCCCTTTGTTTTAGGCTTTTCAATACCTTTTTGTTTGTATATTCCCGCGTTTTACTCTCCAGTGTTGTTCTCACCGGAATTATATCTGTTGATAAATTTTGAGTATTTTTATTTATGCAGAAACATGAGCTAAGAAGAGAGATGCGTTTAAAGCGTTCTTCTCTTCCTTTAGAACAATTGAATAATGCAAGTTTTGTTATCCAGGATCGGTTTCTGAAAAGTACGGAATATAATGAAGCCAAAACAGTTGCTTTATATATGCCGATTTGCTCAGAAGTTTCTACTGAGCTGGTTTTAGAGCAAGGGCTGAAAGATAAAAATATTGTTTTACCGGCAGTTTCTGCAGATGAAATGGTTTTCAGGAAAGTTGAGGGATTATCTGATTTAACTCACGGACGATTTTCGGTACCTGAACCATCGGCCTCTTGCCCGGTCGTTAATGGAGAGGAGATAGACCTATATGTTTTACCTGGCGTGGCCTTTGACTTTGCAGGCTTTCGCATAGGTTACGGTAAAGGATATTATGACCGCTTTTTAAGCGGTGTGCGGGGAAAGAAGGTATTGGCAGGTTTTTGTTTTGAATTTCAATTAGTTGAAGCAATTCCGTCTGAGCAGCACGATGTAAAGGTGGATATGATAATAACAGAGCAGCGTATTATTAAACCTGGTCTGTAAAAATAGAGGGGAGAACATAATAAATGAAGATGGACGCTATTGTTTTAGTGGTAATAGTTGCGGTAGTGGCCTTTGGTGCGGGAATTGCCTTCTTATTTCTTATAAGAAAGCGTTCTGAGGAAACAGCAGTTAACGCAAGCGAGACCGCACTTAAAGCATTGGAAGAAGCAAAACGGGAATCGGAAACGATTTTGAGAGAGGCTGTTATACAGGCAAAAGATGTTGTATTTCAGGCAAAAGCAGATTTTGAAAAGGAGACAACAGAAAAGCGAAGGGATTTACAGGCTGCGGAAAAGAGGTTGGAGCACAAAGAAGAAAATTTTGAAAAGAAAATGAACCTCTTTGATCAACGGGAAATTGATCTTGGTAGGCGTGAGCAGAGCCTTAATTCAAAGGAACAGAATTTGGCACAAAAAGCGGAAGCTGCTTCAAAACTGGTAGAGGAGCAGAAGAAGAAGCTGGAGATGATTTCAGGAATGACAGCAGCAGAAGCTAAAACTTTGCTGATGGAATCCATTGAGAATGAAGCAAAGCTTGATGTGGCGAAAAAGATCAAAATAATAGAGGAAGAAGCCAGGGAGACTGCCGACAAGAAGTCTAAAGAGATTATTTCTTCAGCAATACAACGCTATGCAGGGGAATATGTTGCGGAAAGAACGGTTTCTGTTGTGCCTCTCCCATCTGATGAGATGAAGGGGCGTATTATAGGCCGCGAAGGACGTAACATCAGGGCTCTTGAAGCTGCAACAGGTATAGACCTTATAATTGACGATACTCCTGAAGCTGTTATTCTCTCAGGGTTCAATCCTGTTCGTCGGGAAGTTGCAAGAATAGCCCTTGATAAACTTATTACTGACGGGCGTATACACCCGGGGAGAATAGAGGACGTTGTAAAGAAAGCAGAAGAAGAGGTAGAATTGGCAATTAAAGAGGCAGGAGAGCAGGCAGCTTTTGACCTTGGTGTTCACGGGATTCATCCTGAGCTGTTAAAGCTTATCGGCCGCCTCAAGTATAGAACGTCTTATAGTCAGAACGTTTATATCCATTCTCTTGAAGTTGCGTTCTTGTGCGGTATTATGGCTGCTGAACTGGGCATAAATGTAAAACAGGCCAAACGTGCAGGCCTTCTCCATGACTTGGGTAAGGCTGTTGACCACGAAGTTGAGGGGTCCCACGCAGTCATTGGTGCGGAGCTGGCTAAGAAGTACGGTGAGTCTGCGAAGATTGTGCACGCTATTATGGCGCATCATGAAGATGAGAAGCCTAATTCTGTCCTTGCTGTTCTAGTTCAGGCTGCTGACGCACTTTCAGGTGCCCGGCCGGGGGCTCGCCGTGAAATGATGGAGACTTATGTAAAACGTCTTGATGATCTTGAAAG
>WQYY01000111.1 GCA_009780995.1 Desulfuromonadales bacterium | reverse complement strand
TGGTCACTGGTATTTGTTGTGGTGTTACCCGGAGCTGCTTTACCATCAACTGTTGTAGATGGATTCCAGTTTACCGGTACTCTTAATGTAACTCCACTGGCATCGCCTACATGGTGGGTAAGGTGACAGGTGTCACATCTGAGTGGATCAAGTGTTCCTTGCGGTAAATTGTTAACTGCTGATCCTACTGAGGTCAGTACTGCTCCTGTTTGTGTATGGCATTGCATACAAGGTACGTTTAGGCAACTTGTGGTGATTTCAGAAGCGTCTACATTGTTATGTTTTGACGCAAGCCATTTTGTTGATTCGTCAGCGTGACATTTCTCACATTGAGCTGCCCCTGGTACTGGATAAGGTATAGACCCTTGAACAGCGGAAACGGCGTGTTGCGATCCTGGCCCATGGCAGTCCTGACAAGTTACTCCACTGCTGTAATGTATTGACGATGTAAAATCTGTGACAATAGGCCTTCCTGAAAGGGATTCAGTCCAGGAGCTATGACAGGTCATGCATTTACTGTCGTCAACATAAGAAAGTCCAGAACTTCCCCCTGAGCTACCGCAGCCTGAAAGGGAGACTGACAATACTAATAGCGCCAGTATCGCCAGATAACTAAGAACCTTTTTACTCATACTCTTTCCTCCTTGTTTTAGTTGCTTCTGTTAGTAACAGTAATTTTCAAAGCAATATCAGTAAACTCCGGGAGAGCAGCGTATTATGCACGACACACCCCCGCTCTTTCCTAAGCATATTATTTATTCAGTTTTGATTAGCACTTTATAGTTTACGGACGACTATATTATAAATGATTAGATTTATGATTATACCGATTTTGTATACATGTCAAGATGAAAACTATTTTTCAGTTTCCGCCCCGATAAGTTCCATTACAAGTTTTCCCATTACTACAGATGTTTCCGCCCTTACCGGAACTTTTGCGTTATCGTCAGTAAGCCATACAGTTACATCTCCGCTGCGATGTAAAAGAGTGTCAGTATCAATTTTAGGCTGGATAACAATAGTATCTGCTTCTCTTCCCCCTGGCAGGGATATATGCTCTTTTCTTAAAACAAGTACCGGAACTTCAGTGTATTTATTTGTATCAAAAAGCGGGATAGTAATATCTTTATTTACTTCCAGTTGTTTGTTTCTCAGAAAGTAAAAGCCGGTTATGAGATCAAGAGCGTTTGAGTCGGGAAGATCGAACTCACGCATCTTGTTTGCGGTCCTGTTTATCCAGAAAACCTTTTTTTCACCAAGCATAAGAGTATATCCTGTGGCCTCATGAAGTCCGCCTTCGTTTTGCAGAATGCTGGTAGTGATATAACGGCCGTATAACATACGTGTGTCGATTGTATTGTCAACAGAGTATACAGCATTAATGAGGCCTGTTGTTTTTATTGCAGATTTGATTTTCATTTCCCCGTTTATGTTTGTAGCAATGACTTCTACTGTACCTATAGGCATTCCGAACATACTAATCCTGTAGGTCAGTTTTTCCATTTTATTTTGCAAAAATTCTTCGACTTTTCTTATGGGAGTGTCTACAGGTTCGGCAGGCCTTGGCGGATCTTGAGCTAGCGCTTGTTCAGTCGGTTTATTATCCGGTGTTTTATCTGTTTTTGCAGTGTCAGTATTTTTGTTATTGGAAGGGACAGGGATCTCATCCGGCTCTGTTGAAGTGGTTTTTATATCAGGGGTTTTTGCAGGTTTCGGTTTTTCTTTAGGTGCGTCAGGTTTTTGTGGTTCCGGTTTTTTTTCAGGTTGTGGCGTTAGTTTCTCTTCTTTAGGCTTATCAGTTGGCTGATCGGTAAGGTCAACTGTTGTTAATTCAGCGGGAACAGGAGTCGATAGTTCAAATTTGTTGAAATAGGGGGATAGATAAATAATTGCAAAGTGAATTATTATAGATAGAAGGATAAATAAAGGTAATTTATTGGTAAATCGTTTCATTTTAAGAGTTTCGTCCGGAAAAGGTATTTCAAAATAAATAAATATAATAGCGCGTAGTGTGGGTAGAGCGCAAGCGAAACCCGCCAGTTTCATATTGTTAAACACTAGAGACAACGTAAGGGTGGCAATTTGTTAGCCCGCATATTGAACCGCAAAAGACATGAAAATGTGGGTGATGCAGACCTAGACGCCTCGTCTGCAACTCTAAGAGGGAGGCTAGAGTGGTGGCAAATCATGCTGTCGCGGCAGAATTCTCAACGCTTCGAATTTTTGCCTGTAGGGCATTTATATCAATAGATAATAGCTTAACAATAAACCAATAGTCCGTAGGACTTTGACAAATTAAATATTAATATATTATGGCAAACAGATACACGCAAATTTACATTCATTACGTTTTTGGAATGAATGTTAAAGTCCTATGGACTATGTAGTTAGGGTGCGATTCTTCTATTGATATAAATGCCCTACGGGCAAAGTAAAACTGCAGCACCGCATATGGCCAAAAGCCGAAAGCATATAAAAAAAGCCCCGTTTCATAAGAAACGGGGCTAGAAGTGATAAAACTACATTAAATTAATACTTATTTACGGTCTTTCAGTAGCATTCCATGCGCTGGTGCTGTGGTTGAAGCCCAGCAAGAAGGAAAGGTTCGTGGTTAACTGGTTATCTGGTGTGACCGCATTAGTTGGTAAAGTAGCGGGATAGAGGCCATGTGTTTGGGTGCCTGCGGTAGCTGACATTGCCATGGCTGCTGCTCCTACTGTATTACCGGTCAAGTGACCGTTGAGCAGGTAATCTATTGAGTCATAGAGAAGTCTGCGGCTGTATGTTCTGGCATGGACGTATGCTGCATGTTCTGATGATAGCCAGATTACGTTGTTTACAGCGCCGAGAAGTTTTAGACGGTTTGTCAGAGCATCTGATGAACTGTTATATGGTGCTACAGTCGCAGCGTGCGTCCAGTCTGTTAGTGTAGCTCCTACATAAGGCGTGTTTATTACACCGTTGGTGGCTTCGTACGCGGCAACAAAGCCTGTAGGTCCAAAGCTATGATTAGTAATATCACCGAGATTGTATGACAGTACTATTCCAGTATTTTTGCTGTTGAATATATCCATAGCAAGTTTTATAGCGGTGTTATACGCTGTTCTGTTAGGAATCAAGAAATACTGATCAAAGGCTGAGATGGTAGTAATATCTTCCCCGTTTTCAGAGGAGTGGCAGTTATTACATACAGCTGTGATCGCTTTTTGATCTATCATCAGGCTATGGCTTCCTGTTAAGTGACAGGCAACGCATGGGCCATTTGTCGTGAGACTTGCAGGAACTCCTGATGCTTCTGCAGTTGCTGCTGCTGGTGTACCAAGAATCCTATGCGTACTTGTAATAGTCCCTGCGATTCCGCCAGCATTGTCAGTATTTGCCATAAGTGTTGCGGCGTATGGTTTTGATATAGCAGGGTCAAGTCCGCGAGCGTTGCCGGGTGAAGAGTAATTAAGGAATCTGCCGGCTGTTGAGAAGCCTATGAAACCGTATTTAACATACAGACTGGCTCCGTGAGTAAATCCTATTGAACCACCGTGATGAGCAGTGATGGTTGTGTGATTTTGAGCGGCAATTGCGCTGCTACTTGTACTTACAGGTGGAATTGCCGGATCAAGACCTGCTTGCCCCTGCATAGCGTGGCAAACAAGACAACCGTTTGTACCGGCTACATCAGGATAATGAGTTGCTCTGCCATTATAAACAATACTACTCATTCCTTTAAAGGTTACATAGTCTGTGCTGGCGCTTGTCCCTTTAAGAGCTCTTAAAGTGCCCATTCCTGTATCTGTATGACAACCATAGCAGGAAAGAGGAGCTGCGATTCCTACACTTGGGGTTTTAGCGCCTCTAGTATCCATGAAAGCAGCGAATCCGCTAGGTGAGTGACATTCTGAACATCCGCCCGTTCCGCCATGAGACCACATTGAAGGAAGATTAGGGGTTGTTCTGGACCACTGGCTGGAAGCTTGCATTATAAGATCAACCTGTGCAGCTCCTGTAACAGATGGATTAGCAAGGGCCGTAGAGTATTTTACCTGTAAAATACCGGCAGCATGGGCTGATTTACCCCAGTCTGTGTAAATAGTAGATTGTGTGGGGTCAGTGATAGCTGTACCGGTATTTGTTAAAGCATTATGACTGTGGCAGTCATAACATGGATTCGTACTTGCTGCAGCTGAAGTATAACTTGAGAAACGTAAACCGTAACCTGTAAAACCTGTACCTGTGGCTACAGGTGCTATACCTGAGCCTGGTGTATATGAAGCGTTGGTAGAGGCATTCCCAACTGTATAGTGGGTAGTGGCTATTACATGATACCATGTTGTGTTGTGATGCCCGGTTCCGGTAGTCTGATTATTTCCAAATGTACCTGCGACTGCCGGTGCTAATAGATCACCGGAGGCCATTATTTGACCTGTCGGGGCGATAAAGCCGTGGCATTGCGTACATGTTTTATATTGGTCACTTGTATTTGTTGTATTTGCTGTAGTTCCTGCTACGGTTGATGGATTCCATGGCTGGGTCTGATCATAACGGAGCTGATTAGGATTATGCGTCATATGACATGTATCGCATCTCATCTGGTTT
>WQYY01000110.1 GCA_009780995.1 Desulfuromonadales bacterium | reverse complement strand
GATTCAGTGTGAAGTTTGTAGTGTGGAGAGTGAAGTTTAACTCCACACTCCACTCTTCACACTATTACAAATACTCCTCCAGCCCTTTCGCCTTTAACTCATCCACCACCTTCTTTACATCCTGAGCAGCATTGATGCTACTTACAAGTATGGCATCAGAAGTTGAAACAACCACTAAATCCTCAACCCCGACAAGAGCAACAACCTTTCTATCCGAATAAACAGTACAATCCCTTGAATTGACAGATATAAGCTCCTTAGCATTAATCGCAACCATACCGTTTATATCCTTATCAATCACCTCAGGAACAGCCCCCCAGCTACCAACGTCGCTCCAGCCAAAACTTGCCGGTATGACCTTTACATTTTCAGCATGCTCCATAACCCCATAATCAATTGATTCACCTTTAATCTCATTATAAATCAGCTCAATCTGAGGCTTAATACCTGAGAGGCTTTCAAAATGAGCCGGAAATTTAAGCTTATGCAGTGCTATTGAAAGCTCCTTCATACATTTAGCTATCTCAGCAAGGATAACATCGCTCCTCCATATAAACATCCCGCTGTTCCAGTAAAAATTCTTAGCAGCAAGAAACTCCGTAGCCCTAGTCAGACCCGGTTTCTCCACAAAACGTTTTACATCTAACACCCCACTAGCGTCACTAACAGTTTCAGCTTCAATATAACCATAACCGGTCTCAGGTCTTGTAGGTTCCATACCTATAGTTATAAGGCCGCCTTTCCCGGCAGCCTCCACACCTTTTTTAATAACATTCCGAAACTTTTCATCATCACGTATAAAATGGTCAGCAGGAAGCACAAGCATTGGTGAAGACGGATCGTAATTATCTATTATCTTCGCCGCAAGCCCTATCGCAGGAGCGGTATTCCTGCCTATAGGCTCGGCAATGATATCCAGAGGTATATTATCAGAATAACCATCAAGCTGTCTGGTCGTCTGATCCGCCTGAACTTCATTTGTAATAACAATAACCCTTTTGGGATTAAGCGGAAGGATTCGTTTAACAGTCCTTTGAAGCATAGACTCTTCACCAAAAAGAGACATAAGCTGTTTTGGGCTTTTATGCCTGGAAACAGGCCAAAACCTGGTTCCTGAACCACCGGCAAGGATTACAACATACATAAACAATCTCCTTCTTAACTATTATGCCATAATGGCAATTAAATAACCTATAATAAGATATCCGTATTTTGTCCAGTATATTAAGAAAGGACTTTTACGGCCTGTACTTAAAACAGTTTACTCCCGCATGTAACCTATGGATCCTGCAAGAATGTAAAAACCTTGTCTTTACTCCCTAAAAAAAATCCCCGCATTTAGCGGGGATTTTTTTAAGATACAAGACTGTTAGTAACGGTTATTTATTGTCTTTACGAATACCAGGAACCATTATAACCTTATCAAAAGTACGTTTTAGCTCTTGGCTCTGCCAATTTGTCAGTGGCGGGGCATCAGGGAACTCAATTGTGTCACCAACTTTAACGCCTTCTTTTGTAACTACATCTTTCATAACAGCAACCCAGATTTTCTGATTACCTTCTGCAACCTCAATATAGTTATACGGGCCTGCATCAAGAATTTGAGTGACTTTACCTGTATGACCTGTACCTGCAGGAATCTCCTGAGGCTTCATTCCTGCATGTGGATCAGTCCCTGGAGGGACTTGTGGCATGCCGTTTTGTGGCTGCTGTGGATTTGCCGCAGGATTTTTCTGCCCTTCTTTTTGACACCCGGTAACAGCAAGAGCCATTAACGCTAAAATTATCGCAATCTTTTTCACACTAAATCCTCCTGTTTGATGTTTATTAATCAAGTTTGCAAACTATCATAATTCAAGATTTATTGACAATATAATTTTCCACAATTCCCAAGATTTTAATCACTGATTTCCGAATATTACAGTTTCAGGATTTGTGAACAGCTTCGCCGGCAGTTGTAATGCTCTTTTAAATATGTCAAATACGCCTTTTGCCAGTGATCTTACCGGAATTGGATTAACATTAGGATTATCTATTGGGCCTGTAACTTTAAAATACGTTGCGATAAAACTTTTATCACCGCCAGTTAAAACCCATCCGGCAATAGGAATGCGGCTTACAACTTTATCTACCGTCTGTAAGGGTTGTACACCTACCAAAAGGTCTAATTCATTTCTTCCAAGATCCATATTACCAGATGTAGAGATATTCATTGCATTACTTGTTATCAGAAAATCGTCTGATGAAATAACTCCATTCTTAATTGAAAGAGTTCCTGTTATATCACTGTAACCCATACCGCCTGAAACCATGTCAGGGAGCTGGAATGTGAGAAGCTGCGAAACGTTCAGTATTGAGAATATTTTGGAAAGCACTGAAAAACGTTTCAGTGTACCGTCATGGGCTTTGAAAGTTACATGGCCGAGCAGCGATCTTTTTACCTCGTCCATACTGTTCCCTTTTGCAATAAGATCGCCCTTCATTGATAAGGTCCCTGTAACTTCTCGTTGTTTAACGGATAATAACTGCAAAAATTTGTCTGCTGAAGAATTTTCCAGGGTAAATTTCATCTGATAATAAGGAGATGGAGAGAGAAAATCCAATCTTACATCCGAAGCCAGATTCCCTTTAAGAAAATAAGTTTTTATACCCTGTAAATAGACTATCTTATTATCAATCAAAACTTTGGAGCTAAATTTATCAAACTTAAAGTCTTTATACACCACTGAATCCGCTTTTAATAAGGCTCTAAGAGAAACCTGAGGAGATGTTCCATTTCCTCCGTCTCTACCAAGGGAAGCAAATGCTATAATATCTTCAATATCCAGAGTCTTAGCATTAATGATAAGGTCAAATGCAGGATTATCAAGATTATGTACACTCCCTCTGACGTCTACCGGAGATTCCTTAAGATAACCATGCAGATCTTTTATATGAATATCATTATCCCGGTACACAGCTTCCCCTTTAACAGCGCTTATAGCCGGTATCGTGCCTGTTGTTACAAAACCAAAATCAGACAAATCAACACCAGGCGAAAAAAAGGAGAAGTCAATAACAGGATTATCAAAATTATGCAGAGTCCCTTTTCCTGAAATTATAGTGCTCCCTACGGAAGCAGTTAAATAGGAAGTTTCAATAGAATTTCCTTCTATATTAACACTCCCTGTGAGCCCGTTAATTCTTTTATTTGTAAATGCCGGTTTAAAGGAGATATCTGAAAAAGTAAGATTACCGTGCCAATCATCATCTTTAAAAGAATCTGTCACCCCTTCCCCATAAATTTCACCTTCAATTTCACCTGAAGGTTCATATTTTCTAAGTATAGGAAAAACAGAACTTATATCTTCAATCGGGAATTTATTTGATTTTATCCCAAACTGGATTTCATGATTCTCGAAGGAATATTTAACTGAGTTATCTGAAACCATCCTCCCTATTTTATAAGTAATAGACGGAACATTTACTCCCTGTTCATTAATATTACCTTTAAAACTGAGATAATTGTTTATGCCTGCCAGTTTTATAATTTTTCCGGGATAACTGTATGATACAGGAGTAAGGTCCCATTCACCTGAGAGATTGTAATCCTTAGTTGTACCATCGCCTGAGAGTTTAAGAGCTGAACTCCCGCTAAAAGTAAGGTGGTCACCCTGTTTACCCAGAAGCCAGGTCATCTCTGCCTGTTGAGGAGTAATATTCATCACAAAGGGAAGAGTTACGTCACCTTTCAGAGGATAACCCGCAATTTTGCCGTCCATAGTAAAGGGTGATGCCCCGAAATACCCGGACATTCCAAGCATATTGAAATCTTTACCTCTCATTTCAAGATTACCACTTACGTCATGGAAAAGTGGAACTGCATCTCCGTAGCTTACAATCCCTTTTCTAGCCCATCCCTTTATAAAGAGAACATTTTAGTTATCACCTTTTTCCATATGCAGAATCTGGCTCACTTTCCCATCCAGATGGCCTTCATCCAGCTTATATGTCCCGCCCTTCACATGCTCTGCTATCCAATTACTTGTAGTCTCAGGGATTATGCCATAAGGGATATACTGGTATATATTGTTATAATCAAAAGGTGCTGTAACAGCCTTCGCAGTAATTGTGGGATCTCTTTTATCTAAATCCCTTAGCAAACAACTCCCTTTAACAGAGAATCCATCAATAGCAAAATCAAGAGATTTCACTAGAATATTCCCGGGATTACGCTCCATAACATACTTTGCTTCAACCATTTTTGGAGAAAGAGGTCCGTTGAAAATAGGCTGATAGTTAAAATAAAGTCCTTTAAAACCAATTTCTCCAGTTGAGCTGAATTTATTGATCTTCCCTTTAAAATCACTGTTTACGTTAAGCTCACCGGTAACCTTTTCAAAAGGGACATATTTACTGTAATATGGCCAGAAATGCCCTACTTCTATCCTCTTTGCTATGATTTTTAGCTCTGCTTCAGAATCAAGAATAGGTTTGTGAGTCGGAGAAAGGGCAAGTTTACCGGCTACGGATATCTCTCCATTATTAAGATATGCGGAAAGTTTTATATCAGAAGTTTCTCCCCTTCTTATTGAGCTTAGATATAAATCTGTTCCCTTTATCCTGGTAATAAGG
>WQYY01000109.1 GCA_009780995.1 Desulfuromonadales bacterium | reverse complement strand
TAACAAAAACAAATCAGCCTTTTGCAGCCTTCATCTCTCGTAAACGATTGGTTAAGGCCGGTACTATCTTAAATATATCGCCGACAATACCGTAGGTAGCCACCTCGAAGATGGGGGCTTCTTTATCCCGGTTGATAGCGATGATTACGTCTGAATCCTGCATACCTACTAGATGCTGGATCGCACCGGAAATTCCACATGCAATATATATCTTTGGCCTTACTGTTTTCCCTGTTTGACCAACTTGCCGCTCTTGAGGCATCCAGCCGGAATCTACCGCCGACCTTGAAGCGCCTACCACTCCGCCAAGTTCATCTGCAAGTTCTTGAAGCATGGCAAAATTCTCTTTTGCCATCATACCTCTTCCACCGGAAACAATAAATTCAGCTCCGGAAACATCAACATTATCTTTGTTCTTGTCGCTTATTATCTCTAAAACTTTAACCAGTATACTTTCTTCATCAATCTGGCAGGACTCTCTTATAATTTCACCTTTACGCCCTGCAACCCTTTCAGGCATAGGCATAACATGTGGCCTTACCGTAGCCATCTGCGGCCGGAATTTATCACACATAATTGTAGCCATGATGTTACCGCCAAAGGCAGGCCGTGTCTGCATAAGATTACGTTTATCATCAATATCAAGTCCGGTACAATCTGCTGTTAGCCCAGTCCCTATTACTGTGGCTACAGCGCCTGCTAAATCACGGCCAAGGCCTGTAGCACCCATAAGGACTATTTCCGGTTTATACTTGCCAATCAAATGCTGAACGCCCTTAAGATAAGGCTCTGTACGGTAATATTTAAACAGAGGGGCATCTATAAGATAAACCTTGTCAGCGCCATATTCGAAAGCTTCAGAACATAGGTGTTCTACTGAATCTCCCAGCACAATAGCCGATAATTCAACATTAAGATGGCCAGCAAGCTCTCTCCCTTTGCCAAGCAGCTCCCAGGAAACCTTTGCTGCTTCCCCTTCAGTCTGCTCAACAAAAACCCAGACGCCGCTATAGGCAGCCTGCATTTTCGCGATCTTGGCGCTCTCTTCATCAACCTCATCAATCTGAGGTTGGCCACTTTTTGCTAATTCAGCTAAAATTCGCTCCTCTTCAGGCGTAAACCTCATTTCAAGAGCCTGGGCAGGGCAAATTTTTACGCATTTTTCACAACCTATACATGCATCAAGCAAGACAATAGGTTCACCGGCATCTGTCATATTAACTGCGTCAACCGGACAAGCACTTTGGCATCTGGCGCCACAAGCAATACACTTACCTTCAATTAAGTATGCTTTACCACGAGGCTTTTTCAAAGGTTTTACCGCTTCTGTCATATTAAAATTATCCTTTAACCAAGGTTATAAAGACACAATATCTTTTTCCAGCAACTTGTTAATAAGGAGCTCCGCAGTCCCTTCAGGATCATTTAAACCATCCCCTATTATCTCCCCCTTATCCCGTTCAGGAGAAAATATCCGTTTTACCCAGGTAGGCGACCCCTTAAGTCCTATAGTCTGTTGCTCAAGTTTAAGCACACCGTTATCCCATGTTTCAACTTCAGCAAGGCCTGCTTCAAGGCGCTTTGGAACAGTTGGATATCTGGGACGGTTTAACTCTCTCACAACAGTAATCATAACAGGAAGAGGAGCTTCAACTATCTCATTTCTACCTTCAAGCTTGCGACTGACTTTAATCGTCCGTTTTTTTAAATCAAGCTCCAAAATTTTATCCACAAGGGTCAACTGCGTATAGCCAAGCCTGGTAGCAATGCCAGGGCCCACTTGGGCAGTATCCCCGTCTATTGTCTGCTTTCCGCAAAACACAATCACAACTTCATCATCTTCATTAAGCCTTCGTATAGCTTCTGAAAGTACATTACTTGTGGCAAGGGTATCGGCCCCTCCAAATACTCTATCAGTCAATAGAATTACCCTATCAACTCCCACAGACAGGGCTTTACGCAAAGTTGCTTCGGAATTTGGCGGTCCCATAGAAATCGCAGTAACCTTACAGCCAAATTTATCTTTTATTCTCAAGGATTCTTCCAGAGCATGTGTATCAAAAGGATTAACAATAAACGGGATACCTTCTCTGACCAGAGTATTTGTAACAGGGTCTATCTGCACCTGAGTAGTATCAGGAACTTGCTTAATTGAAGCTACAATTTGCATATGCTTGCCCTTAATAGAACGATTTAAGTGAAATTTACGTCAAAGACAGTGATTGAAAAAAGGTATAATAATAAAATAGAAAAGCATTCGCAATGTATTTTGCATTAATTTGTCCAATTAATTTCTCAAAACCAGTGGGTGGTTCAGGCAAAAATCAATAAAAGCCCTGTTTGCTTTGGATAAGTAAGCCTGTTTTTTCCAGGCAATGAACAGATCAAGATAAAGCGGAGGGGTAAAGGAAATCGCTTTTACTTTATCTTCTTCTTTAATCGCCATCTTTAAAAATATTGAAACTCCAAGGTTTTTTTGAATCAGCGATTTTACAATTGAATAAAGGTTTGTCTCAAATTTAATTTTTGGTTCTAAACCTTTCTTTTTAAATATTTCAAAAAACATCTCCCTTAAAGAATATCCGTCAATATAGAAAATCAGATTTTGCAAAGCAAACTCTTCAATAGTTATGCTTTTTTTCTTGGCAAAATCATGATACGGAGGGCAACATGCTACAACCTCTTCCCGTATAAATTTCTTTAATTCCAACCCTTCAATATGGCTCCCTTTTGCGATTATCCCCATGTCCAGCTCATCATGCTGTATCATTCTCTGAATTTGCGAAGAGCCCTGACCTAAAACAGTTATATTCAGATTAGGAAACTCTTTGGAAAAATCATATATAATCTGCGGAAAAAAGTAAGCACTCATCATAGGAGAGATACCTATACGCACGTTCCCTTTTTCCAACCCTCTGAGCTCTTCCATCTCACTCTTTGCTGACTTAACCTCCCTTATTATCTTCTCTGCATGTTTTAGAAACACCTCACCGTCTGTCGTTAAGAAAATACCTTTATCTTTCCTGTTAAACAGAATGAGATCCAGCTCTTCTTCCAGTTTTTTCATTGCAATACTAACAGCAGGCTGAACAATATGGAGTTCCTTTGCTGCCTTTGTAAAACTCCCCTGCTTAACTATTTCAAGAAACAGTTGTATCTGACGGATATCCATAAATCTCCAGACATAATTATTTTTTATAAGATATATAAGAATTATATATTTTATTTATAAAAAGTATAGGAGTATTATTAGACCAGACAATAAAACAGGAGCCGGTAATTACCATGGGGAAAATTCAAAAGGGGAGCAAAGAGTTTAAAATTGTAAATTTTGCATTCTTTGCCGCCGGATTTGTAACTTTTATTACTTTATATGACGTACAACCGCTTCTGCCGGTTTTCGCAAAAGAGTATGGAGTTACCGCCGCAATATCAAGCCTTCCCCTCTCAGTTTCTACAACAGCACTGGCATTCACAATGTTAATCGCAGGAACTTTTTCCGAGAACTTTGGAAGAAAGCCTGTTATGTCCGCTGCATTAATTACAAGTTCAATCCTGGCTCTTATTACACCTCTTACACATTCGTTTCTATCTCTACTGACTATCCGCACACTACAGGGCATTGCACTTGCAGGACTTCCTGCCGTCGCAATGGCTTATCTCGGCGAAGAAATTGAGCTATCTTCCCTGCCTTCAGCAATGGGTCTGTACGTAGCAGGCACCGGAATTGGCGGAATGACCGGACGAGTATCGACAGCCATGATTACAGACCTCTCATCATGGAGAACAGCTATCTTGATAGTAGGTGTTTTATGCCTTATTTTAAGCGGTATATTTATGAAATGGCTTCCAAAATCTACTCATTTCAGAAAGAAAAAGTTCAGCTCGAAATACCTGGTAAATTCATTGATTAAACACCTAAAAAATCCCGAAATGCTCCATCTTTTTATCCTGGCGTTTATTTTCCTGGGAATTTTCGTAACCATGTATAACTACCTAGCTTTCAGGTTGCTGGGGAATCCATACTACATGAGCCATACAGCGGTAAGTTGGATTTTTTTGGTTTATATCCTCGGTTCATTGAGTTCAGCATTCATAGGAAAATTTGCAAACCGTGTAGGAAGCCAGAAAGCAATGCTGTTATTTATAATAACAATGGGAATTGGTGTAATTGTCACTCTGCTTCATAGTGTAATCTTAATAACTATTGGAATGGCATTACTTACTATAGGTTTCTTTGGTGCCCATGCTATGGCGTCCAGCAGAGTTGCGGCAAAAGCAAAGGTAGCAAAAGCCCAGGCATCATCCCTCTACCTATTCTTTTATTATATGGGTTCCAGTGTCGCAGGAACTATTGGAGGGTTCTTCTGGTCAAGATACGGATGGAACGGTATTGTCGCTATGCTTATGTTCTTAATAATCGTGGCCATAGTAGTCACATGCCGGCTACAAAAGTTCGCTGCGAATAGTAGAAATGAATATGTCATTCACGAAGAACCACAGCCTACTTAGAGGTTTCCCGCTAGTCACCGAGGTACAACCACTTCAAGCTCCTTAAATTATCGCCTAATCGTATGAGTTGAAATAGAATCAGGCAATTACCGTATAACTATAATATAGAGTCTGTATTATCTATTAGCTCAGGTATTACCTGAGCTAGTAAGAATATCTGCATAAAGAAAACCCTAAAAGTAATATTGCCTAATTGAACTATAATAAGTACAAATAGGCAATAAATGAATTTTATCTGAAATATATATAGCTTATCAGCAATCTATGCTATTGTGCGTCAGCGGAGAAAGCGTTGTGGATAATAAAATCGAAAATTCAACGTCAAGCAAAATATAATCATCAGATAGGGCATAAAAAATGAGAAAATATAGCATTATAACCGTACAGAATATAGAAATTTCCGTTACAACTGAAAACAATAATGATTACATTTGCCTTACCGATATG
>WQYY01000108.1 GCA_009780995.1 Desulfuromonadales bacterium | reverse complement strand
TATCTGCATATTTAAAATGATCTCCGGGGGCTTCACTAAGTTTTTGATCGGCAGCTTTTTCTATGGCGCTTTTCATCGGATCTCCGGAGGAGAGGGAGACATCATGAAGGCCTGATGTATGTGTTAATAGATGTTTAACCAGCAGTTCTTTTTTGTCTTTTCCGACAAATTCGGGAAACCATTTTTCTACAGGGTCTGTGAGGGATATCTTTTTTTCTTCTACAAGTTTGAGAATAGCAGGAGTTGTTGCAATTACTTTTGTAAGTGACGCCAGGTCATAGATGGTGTCAATAGTTGTTTGTCGGGATTTAGTATCAGGAGCTACTCTGCCGTATGCTTTTTCAAAGAGATTCTTCTGAGAGTTTCCTATAAGAACTACTCCACCGGCTATAAGCCCTTTTTTCATGGCATTGTCAATTAGTAGATCAATTTTTTCCTGAGGAGTGAGATGTTCTGTTACTGCCGAGTTTTCATCATCCGGCACAAGAGGAGATAGTAGAGAGTCATCAGCAACTGCCAGGTTTGCCCATGTGGAGAGTATAAGGCCTGCGACTGAAATCAGGGCTGTTATCTTTACTAGTCTGTTTTTCCAAAATTGTGAAAAAAAGATTGGATAAAATTTTTGTATCACTTCAATATTTTCGCTTTTCTAAGTTATTCTTTATGCTCACGTAAACTGGCTTGCTTCGGACTGTTGCCTTTACAATAACGCAGGGCAAAGAGCCATGCCTGTTATCGCAATATTTAGAGCAGTTGTAAGTAGTATGGGATTGCTAAAGCCATATTTATAGACAAGACTTTTTATATAGCAAATTGGTTTCAGAGATTTTTTATTTTATGTTCTGTAATCTGCGTTTATTTTTACATAGTCGTATGATAGGTCTGATGTGTAGACTGTGGCTTTCCCATGGCCAAGATTCAAGTTCAGCGTTACGCTGAATTCATCTTTTTTAAGGATTTCACTACCGGCTGCTTCTGCGTTTCCGCCGATAAAGATTCCGTTTTTTGCCATCTGCACATCATCAAAAAATAGCTCTGTCAGCTCCTGCTTTAGCTCTGCTCCCGAATAACCTGCTGCCGCAAGTATTCTTCCCCAGTTTGCATCCTGTCCAAAGAAGGCTGTTTTTACCAGAGATGAGTTAGCTATGGCAAAGGCTGCTTTTTTAGCGTCATTATCTGACAGAGCACCTTTTACAGTTATTGATACGAATTTTGTCGCCCCTTCTCCATCTTTTACCATTTGTTTCGCAAGGCCTATACAGACTTCTTCAAGAAGGCGTGCAAATTCTTCCGCATCAGGGTGCGTATCGTTTATAAGCGAGTTGCCTGCCGCCCCATTTGCCATTACAATGGCTGTGTCGTTGGTTGAGGTATCTCCGTCTACTGTTATTATGTTAAAGGAGCTATTTATAGATGTTTTAAATATCTGATCCAGCCACTCTTGCTCAACAGCAGCATCAGTCATTATAAAAGCAAGCATTGTAGCCATGTTTGGCATTATCATGCCGGAGCCTTTTGCTATGCCGCATATGGTATAGTTCTTCCCATTTGCTATTCCGCGTCTTATCTCTCCTTTAGGGAATGTATCTGTAGTCATCATGGCTTTTGCAACATCTTCAACTGTGCCTTGTTCAAGATTCTCACAGAGTTTTGGAATGGCGTCAATTACACGTTCAATTGGCAGATTTATGCCTATAACCCCTGTGGATGCGACAAGAATATCATCTTCAGGAATATCCAAGATTATTCCCAGTTGACGGGAACTTTTTTTTGCATCTTCCATTCCCTGAGATCCTGTGCAGGCGTTTGCGTTACCGCTATTAACGAGTATTGCCCTGCACGCACCTGATTTTATCCTCTGTTCATCTAGCAGTACCGGAGCTGCTTTTACATTGTTAGTCGTAAATACAGCGGCTGCATTTGCAACTGTTTCTGAATATATTAGTCCAAGGTCAAGTCTGCCCGGTTTCTTGATAGCAGCTTCTGCTGCCCCGAATTTAAACCCTTTAAGTATTGCCATAATTATATTTTCTCCGCGCTCTTTCTAGTAAGTTGATCTAATAAAAATCAATAACACCTTATTCTTAAAACGGCAAATGAAAGATATAGTAAAAATTTATCAGTTACTATAAATTCAGTGTAGAGAGTGGAGTGTGAAGAGTGGAGTTAGGGAATAAAACAGATGCCCATGTATGTATTGGGCGCACACTGTGCGCCCCTACAAATATTTTCGTGGGTTTCGCGCTTTTCGCGGTTAAACATAAAAAAAGTTGAAGTCGTAAAAGTATAAAGGAGAGGTTATTGGATAACCGCTATCTAAAATTCTTCATTTTTTTAGTTTTACTCGCGGTTTCATATCCGCTTTTACAGGGCAGTGCGAAAGATAAGCATAAAAGTCCACCATCTTTTTTGCATTACAGTTCCGATTCTGTTCTTATTGATCTGAAGGGTGATTGCGAAGCTCCTGGTCTGTATAATTTTGCTGATGGAACTACTTTTAAAAGCGCCAATATTGAATCTATATGTGGTTTTAAAAAAAGTTATGTGGAAAATCCAGATCAAATTATGGCGGATAAATTGAATAACGGAGAAGAAATAGAGATTCAAAAAAGGAATAACAGAGATTTTAAAATATCGATTAAAAGAATGAGGGCAAAAGAGTTAATTCTCCTAAAAATACCGTTAGATCCTGATAAGATGGATTACGAGGATTGGATTTCCATGCCTGGTATAGGCCCGGCCCTTGCTGGAAGGATTATTGAGGATCGTAATTCAAATGGAAATTTTGTGAAAATTGAAAATCTTCAGCGGGTATCTGGCATTGGAGAAAAGAAAGTTGAAAAAATAAAAAGATATTTCTATATAAAATAATATATTGATTTTTATAGTCGGTTGTGTGATAAAATTTAAAAATTCTTATTAGATTACATAGTGTTAAAGGGAGGAGTAGTTAATATAAGTTACGTTCTCTCAAATTAGGAGGATGGCGAGATGGATTGTCCCAAATGCAGAGGGAAAATGTCTCACGAAAAATTTTATGATTTTGTCCGTTCCTTTGATGCGTGGAAATGTACATGTTGTGGTGAAGTTATTGATGAAGTCATACTTGCAAATCGCGCAAACAACCCAAGGGATATTATATGATATAGAGTCTGGTAGGCTTGAAAAATTAAAAGACTGATTTCTTGAAGCAGCTAGACATAAAAGATAAACCAGAAGCCTTGTTCAATTTTGAATTGGACAGGGCTTTTGTGATTTAGAGCATAAAAATCTCTACAACATATGATATCATTTAAAGATTTTGCATAAAATAATATTTGAATAGCTAAATAAAAAAGATTTTGTATTAGGATTACAATTGAGGCTTTTTTAAATTCTTAAGGATTTTAACCAGCTTTTTGGCAAATGGATTTACTACTTTATAATATATGGCAACTCCTTTACGGTTTCCTTCAATGATTCCTTTATTTTTTAGTAAAGCAATATGTTGTGAAACAGTAGCTTGAGGTAAACCGAGATATTCTCCTATATATTTTACATTCTGTTTTTTACTGCTTATTAAGTTGGTAACTATTTTCAATCTTACCGGGTGCCCCAGAGTTTTCAGTATTTCTGCCTCATCATCAAACAAAATATTTTTGTCAAATTCCATTTATTTTCTCCAAAGTGATAAAATATTAAATAAAATATATATAATCTTAAAACCTTTGTCAACTTAGAAACCGGTTCTTATCTATGTTTATGAGGTTTTAAAAGAAAATATTTTTCTCTGAAGATGAAAAAATAGATGCAAAAAATTAATGTTTAAATATCTCGTTACTGAAATGACAAGCTGCTTTATGCCCTTTTTCCTTTTCAATCAACTCCGGTTTTTTCGACTTGCATATATCTTTTGCGTAAGGGCATCTTGGGTGAAAATGGCAGCCTTCAGGAGGCGCTATTGGGGAGGGGATATCGCTGTTAAGTAAAAATGTTTCATCGGATTTCGAAGAATTAATGTTTGGAACGGCTTTATTAAGGGCTTCAGTATACGGATGCAGTGTTCTTAAAAATATATCTTCACTTTTTCCTATTTCTACTATTCTTCCAAGATACATTATGGCGATTCTATCACTTATATGCCGTATTACATGGAGATCATGGGAGATAAAAAGATATGAAAGCCCGGACTCTTTTTGTAAATCATTCAGCAGATTTATTATTTGCGCTTGTATGGATATATCCAGAGCTGATACAGGTTCATCAGCAATTATAATGCTTGGCGACAGGGAAAGTGCCCTTGCGATTCCTATCCTCTGCCTCTGCCCACCTGAAAACTGATGCGGATAACGGTTAAAATCATCAGGAGAAAGCCCGACACGATTCATTAATTTTAGGACATTCTCTTTTATAAGCTTTTTAGGAACTGTTTTATGTATAAGAAGAGGCTCTCCGATTATGTCGCCGACTTTCATTTTTGGGTTAAGAGATGAAAAGGGATCCTGAAAGATCATCTGAACAGATTTTCTAAACTGTTTATGTTCTGCCGTTGAAAAGGCAGATATATTTTTACCATTAAAAAATATTTCACCGGAAGTTGGCGGTAAAAGCCCTGCCAATAGCTTTGCTACGGTAGATTTACCGGAGCCTGATTCACCTGCAAGACCCAGAGTTTCACCTGGCGTTAAGGCTATATCTACATTATCGACAACAGTGGCTTTTTGCTTCGGGGCCAGAGGAGATCTCTTTATATCAAACTGTTTGAAAAGCCCTTTTGCTTCTATTGTATCATTCATAAGGCTCTCCAACAGGCAACATAACGGTTCTTCTCTTTTTCTTTTAGTTCCTGTTTTTCTTTGAAACATCTTTCCAGAGCCTCAGGGCATCTGTCTGAAAAAATACATTTTGAGATATTTCCCATATTTTTTGAAACTGTCCCCGGAATTGTGTGGAGTTGTCCTCCGGGAAGGCTGTTTTGCGGTAAAGAGGCAAGAAGCCCTTTAGTATAGGGGTGATACGGGTTATTAAGTATATCCTTTGTTGCCCCTGTTTCAACTATTTGCCCTGAGTACATAATAATTGTTTCTTGGGACCTTTCGGCAACAATTCCAAGATCATGAGTT
>WQYY01000107.1 GCA_009780995.1 Desulfuromonadales bacterium | reverse complement strand
GCCCCTGTGTAGCTGTTGGCCCCGGTTAATGTTAATGTGCCTGCTCCTACTTTTGTCAGGGCTGTCGGGCCTGTTATTGTTCCGTCAAATGTTGTGCTGTCTGATGCTGTTGCATTGTTTTCTGTCAGGGTGATTAGTGTTGCTCCTGTGTTGGTTACTGTTCCTGTTCCTGTCAGTTTGTTTATCTGCTGATCGTAGTTGTTAAGGTCAAGGGTACCTGCAGCGTTTACTGTTACCTGACCGCTGTCTGTTATGGTGTCGGCTGTTCCTGCCTGTAAGGTACCGGAGTTTATTGTGGTCGCTCCTGTGTAAGTGTTTGCAGCTCCCAGTATTAATGTGCCTGTCCCGTTTTTGGTGAGGCTTGTCCCATCCCAACCTGTTGCTGAGGCTGACTGGTTTGTCAGGGGGACGTCTACTTCAAAGGTGCTTTCTCCACCGTTGTATGGGTTTACTGTGAAGATACCGTTTCCTATCGTTGCTCCGCTGAACCAGGCCAGTTGATAGCCTATGTCGTAGTCGTTGTTGTTATTGGATAAACCTGATCCTAAGACGAGGTAATCTGGCAGTGCTTGTGCCCCGTTTGTTGTTATGGGGCTTACGCTGTCAAAGTTCCCGGTTATCCCGTCTGTGGCGGAGCCGGTTGTATGGATAAGGTTGTAAACAGGTATAAGTGTGTTTGATGATATTATCGTCGGGAGTGTGCTGTCATCAAAGTTTGTTACTGTCAGGTTTCCTGCCAGTGACGCACTTACCGCTGTTATGTCAGGTGCAAAGCCGGAATTGGTATTGGGCAGCATACCATTCCCAAGAACTACGTTCAGATTGCTTCCACTTGCCTGAGTAAATTCTCCTCCTACGTTCAGGGCTGCAGGAGCTGTTATCAGAGCTGTTGTTGCCCCGCTTTCTGTTGTGTAGTTCCCTATGGTGCTAAAGTCTCCGGCCTGGGCAAATGCTAAAGTTCCCCCCGTTACGTCTACACTCCCTGGGTCTGATCCAAGAGCAGTAAAAGTTGTTATGCCGGCTTCATGTAATACCGCTCCGGGGCCGACTATTTGCGGATTAAAGAAATAGCTGCCAGTATTGTCTGTATGATTAAAGACCATGAGGCTATTGTCCGTTCCAAGCTGTACTATTGGCGTATCCAGCGTGCCAGGCACTTCTGCGGAGTCCCCTTGCGCGGCGCCAATATTGATGATGCCGGTGCCACCAGCAGCACCACTCCACTCAAACGATGTGGCAGTCACGAGGCCACCGTTCTTGATGGTCAATATACCCGTACCCCCGCTTCCGATATATAAGCCGCCGTCATTTATCCATGTTGAGCCCACTCCATCGACTGTGACTGTGCTTATGGAGCCAGCTTGATTAGCGATATAACCGCTGTCGTTGGAGACAGTCCCACCGTTTGTGATGCTCATCTGGGCGGTGCCCTGATAGCCGACAATGATCCAGGTGGAAATATCCAGTTTTGAATCTGGACCGTCGACCGAGATAGTGCCGTTGGAGCCCTGAAAAAGTCCTACATAGGATCCTAAAGTCGCAATAGACACGGTACCACCATTGGTGATGTTCAGTGTGCCGGTGCCATATTGGCCAACCGCGGCGGTACCACCAGTAACATCCAATGTCGAGCCGTATCCATCAACATTGACCGTTCCTTTAGCGTCGTGTGGTGAGTCAGTGCCATCGCCGATGACGAAGGCCAAACCACTGTAATTGGAAGAAACCTTGCCGCCGTTCGTGATGTTCAGCGTGCCATCGCCACCATGGTAGGTGCCGACCGAAAGAGAACTGGAAATCGTCCAGCTTGAGCCGTCCCCGTCAACATTGGCCGTGCCGGTACTATAAGCGCCGACCACGCCTTGATTGGCAGTAACTGTACCACCACCGGTGATGTCCAGCGTACCCATGCCATTATAGCCAACATAGAGTATACCAGAATTCGTCCATGTGCTTGCCCCGCTGACCGTGGCAGCACCATTAGAGCCAGTATCATAGCCGATGTAGCTGCTGGAGTTGGAAACGCTGCCGCCATCGGTGATTTCCAGTGTACCGGCACCGCTTTTGCCCACAACCAGTGGAGCACTGTTATTCCACTGCGATCCAGAACCGCTCACTGTCACTACCCCATTGCCACCGGATGAAAGACCAATATAAGTATACACACCTGGCGAACTGGTTGTTGCAGACACGACGCCACCATCTGAAATTGCCAGCGTGCCGTTACCTGTATTGCCCACTACCAGATTGACTGGATTCCAAGGCGAAGTTTGGGTGCCTGGGGCAACTGCAATACCAGCAACTGTAACATCATTATCAGTGGTCACAGTCTGGGCATAAGCGGCTGAAGAAAAACTAAGCCCCAAGGCCGCCGCCAGGATTGCCGCAACCACCAATTTCCCTCTGCGACCTTTTCCATGACCTTTTGTTATTTCCGCTACTGCTACCCAAGCGCCTGAAACTTCATTCCAGATTGTTTTGAATACCTTGTTCATAATTTTTCTCCTTCAAAATCTATTATTTTTTGTCATGATGATAAAACCGATATATGTTTTATGTTGCCCTTCAATAGGAACGTTCCATATAGAACAGATTGGCAAAATACCCACAAATACTCAAAAAAAATTTCTTAATACTAAAAACAGTTGGCAATAGTTAGCATAATTTTTGTTCATATTTTTCTCCTTTGCTCATTTTTTTATTTTGGATCTCATAAGAAAATGACAGCAGTAATATATTTTGATAATACTAAACCATGATTTTATTGCATTGTCAAACTTTTTTATATATTTTTTCATAATATTGAAAATAGTTAACAGCAGAATAATTAAAATTAATTAAATGGGGAGCCCAGCAAGCCCTATTCCACATTTAACAACAACAGTTCATCTTCACTTAAAATCAGAAAAGCTGAAACAATCTAATGTTTATAGACGAGTTTTTTATATTTTTTTAGGGAAAGCAAAATATTGATTCAAGAATGGTTAAATACAGGCAGATAGGTGAAAAGTATGATCAGGCAATATTATTGTTTGGAGTGTGAAGAATGGCAATCCAGAAAATGGTTCTGTAGGGGTGGCAATCTACCGCCCGTTGTTTTATTGATTGCAATCGCAGGCGGCAGATTGCCGCCCCTACGGTCAAACGATGTACAACGATGCTAACGCTGTATATGGCCAAAAGCCGAAGTCATTCAACCGTTACGCTTTTGGCAAGATTCCTCGGCTGATCGACATCCGTCCCTTTCAGTACGGCAGTGTGATAGGCAAGAAGCTGTAAAGGAACCGATAAAAGGATGGGAAGTATATCACTTGGGGCAGCAGGTATCTCCAATACTACTTCCGCGACAGCTTTAACCTCTTCGTCCCCTTTGGAACAGATAGCTATAACACGGCCGCCACGTGCAATTACCTCTTCCATGTTTGATACTACTTTTTCATAAATTTCATTTTTAGGAACAAGCATAACTACCGGCATATTCTCATCTATAAGAGCGATAGGCCCATGTTTCATTTCGCCTGCCGGATACCCTTCAGCATGAATATATGAAATTTCCTTGAGTTTAAGTGCCCCTTCAAGAGCTATAGGATAGTTTATACCTCTGCCAAGATAGAGAAAATCTCTGGCCGTCATATATCTACGCGCAATTTTCTTTACCGCATCATCCAGCTTAAGAGCCTTCTCCATTAAAGTAGATGCCTTCAGCAAATCAGCCAGCATCTCTTTACCTTTTGCCTGGTCAATTATATTTCGCTCCCTGCCAAAACGGACAGTGAACAGATAAAGCGCCACAAGCTGCGTTGTAAAGGCTTTTGTAGAGGCAACGCCTATTTCAGGCCCCGCGTGGGTATAGATCACTCCGTCGGACTCTCTTGCTATAGAAGAGTCAACAACATTACAAATCGCTACTGTTTTGGCTCCGCGATTTTTCCCCTCTCTGAGAGCTGCCAGAGTATCGGCTGTTTCTCCCGACTGGGAAATGAGTATAACAAGAGTTTTATCGGTTACCACAGGATTCCGGTAACGGAATTCAGAAGCAATATCCACTTCAACAGGTATGCGACAATGCCCTTCAATAAGGAATTTACCTACTAATGCGGAATGCCATGAAGTGCCGCAGGCTACTATATATATTCTTTCTATAGAGTTTATGTCCTCAGCACTAAGCTTCATCTCCTCAAGGAACACATCTCCTTCATCTTCTTTAAGTCTTCCTGCAATTGTATCCCCGATCGCTCTTGGCTGTTCATATATTTCTTTCAGCATAAAGTGCTTGTAACCACCTTTTTCAGCCATAAGAGGAGACCAGTCTATATGCTTCGCCTTTTTCTCCAGCGGCTCTCCGGCTATTGTTGAAAAGGAGAGTTCATTCCCTTTAAATACGACCATTTCCCCATCTTCCAGAAATACCATTTGACGGGTATAGGAGAGTATCGCGGGAATATCCGAAGCTACGAAAAATTCTCTGTTTCCAAGGCCAACTACAAGGGGAGAACCCTGCTTAGCAGCTATAAGTTTATCAGGCTCCTTTTCGCATAGAACACATACGGCATAAGCCCCTCTAAGTTCGAGAAGAGCCTCTCTTACTGCCATTTCAAAGTTATTGGAAATGGCAAACCTGGATTCGATAAGATGGGAGATTACTTCTGTGTCTGTTTCACTTTTAAATGTATGGCCCGCTTCTTTTAAGGCCTCTTTTAGTTGCAGGTAGTTTTCAATTATGCCGTTATGAACGACTATGATAGGCCCAGCTTTATGAGGATGGGCGTTCATCTCTGATGGCCTCCCATGAGTAGCCCAACGGGTGTGCCCTATCCCTATATGCCCGGCAAGAGGTCTCTTTTCCAGGCATTTTTCAAGGTTTACAAGTTTTCCCTCACTTCTTACAGTTCCGGATACGCAATTTTCAATGGTACATATACCGGCAGAGTCGTATCCCCGGTATTCCAGCTTCTGAAGACCTGAGAATATTATGGGGGTGGCTTCCTGAGCACCTATATAACCTACTATTCCACACATATTATCTCCCTATATGATAGCTTCAGCTTTTTGTTATCTACGGCGGCCGTAGGGGCAATCTTTGATCGCCCGCTATCGGGCGCACACAGTGCGCCCCTACACACGCCTCATGCCCTGCTCCTCGGCTGCCTTATATATTGTTCCTTGAAAAAAGATATATAGTTAAGTGTATAAGAGGTGTTGGAAGAACGTCCTTGTATCAGGGCTAAAAGCCCGAAGTTATCAAGTT
>WQYY01000106.1 GCA_009780995.1 Desulfuromonadales bacterium | reverse complement strand
GCGGAGTGATCAAAAAGTATGGTCATACGTTCCCGTGCCATTTTATTTCCTCTCCTAAGCATGTCAGCATCAGGAAAAAGCTTAAAATAACTGTCCAGCATTGGTGTAATATTTACAACTCTGAAATCAATCCCGCATTTTTGGGCTACTAATTTTGCGTGAATTTCGCTTTCAGGGTTACTGGATTTATAAGGCATACATATAGCGTGTACATTATCTTTACCTAAGGCTTCGGCTGCCAGAAAGGCTACGAGAGCTGAATCTACACCGCCTGAAAGCCCTAAAACAGCCTTTTTCAGGCCGGTTTTTAAAAATTCTTCTTTTATAAAAGATACAAGTTTTTTTCTTAAAAGAGTTATATCTATTGTTAGTTGGTTCATAAAGTATCACCTTGATTATTATATGTGACGCAGGCTTTTGGTCATATGCCGGACGTCTGTAGGGGCGCGATTTATCGCGCCCTGATTTATCATGCCACCATTGGGCGCGATGAATCGCGCCCCTATGGTCAAACGATACACAACGAGGCAACGCAGCATATGACCAAAAGACGAAGTCAATTCTATAAAGTTACATTCATTATGTTTGCAACAGTATGCATATCTTTATCTCCGCGGCCTGAGAGACATACAACAATGCTCTGCGTTTTTTTAAGCTTTGGCGCAAGCTTTATGAGGTGAGCAATGGCATGAGATGACTCAAGCGCAGGGATAATCCCTTCTTCAGATGTGAGAAGCTTGAACCCCTCAAGAGCTTCTTCATCAGTAACAGAGACGTATTCAGCACGGCCTGAATTTTTCAGCCAGGCATGTTCGGGGCCTACACCGGGGTAATCAAGACCTGCTGAAACTGAATGAGCGTTTAGTATTTGGCCGTCTTTATCCTGCAAAAGATATGTTTTATTCCCATGGAGCACTCCAATGCTCCCTGCGCAGAGAGCAGCCGAATGTTTACCTGAAGCCAGGCCATATCCTCCGGCTTCAACTCCGATCATTCTTACAGATTTATCTTTAATAAAAGGGTAGAACAGACCCATGGCATTACTTCCTCCGCCAACAGCGGCTATCAGCACGTCTGGAAGTTTTCCTTCTGCCTTTTTGTGTTGAGTCTTTGCTTCTTTTCCAATTATTGACTGAAAGTTTCTTACCATTGCAGGGTATGGATGGGGGCCGGCTACCGTTCCTATAAGGTAAAATGTATCATTTATGTATGTGACCCAATTCCGCATCGCTTCGTTCATGGCGTCTTTCAAAGTTCCGGTTCCTGAAGGGACAGGAGTGACTTTTGCGCCAAGGAGTTTCATTCTGAAAACATTAAGTGATTGCCTTTGTATATCCTCTGTTCCCATAAAAACTTCGCACTTAAGCCCTAAAAGAGCTGCTATTGTTGCTGAAGCCACACCATGTTGTCCTGCGCCTGTTTCAGCGATTATCCTTTGCTTTCCCATACGTTTTGCTAGGAGTCCCTGACCAATAGTGTTATTTACTTTATGAGATCCGGTATGGTTTAAATCTTCACGTTTCAGGTAAATCTTTGCTCCGCCGAGCTTTTTTGTAAGCTTTTCCGCAAAATAGAGGGGATTTGGTCTGCCGGCATACTGTTTGAGGTAGTAGTTGAATTCTTTTTTAAATTCTGAATCGTTTTTATACTTTTTGTAGGCCTTTTCCAGCTCTAATAAAGCCGGCATAAGGGTTTCCGAAACATACCTGCCGCCAAATTCTCCAAAATGCCCATTTATATCAGGCTGCCCCATAGAATCTCCTAAAGTTTGACTGTATTTGAACAATATTATTATGAAGGGGGAGTATAGTCTATAAAAATATGACTTCGGCTTTTGGTCATATACTGCGTTAGCAGGAATACGCCATAGGCGGTGAATATCAATAGAAAAAGAAAAATATAGATTTTTTTGTCCGTAGGACATTAATCGTTAAAGCCCTATGGGCTTATATGTTGGTTATATACGATATTTCTATTGATATGAATGCCCTACGGGCAATGTAGGGGCGCACTGTGTGCGCCCGATAACACGGGCGGCAGATTGCCGCCCCTACGATAAACACCGTAATTATGGTGACTACGTGAGGGTGACCGTCCTCGATCGCCCGTTAAACCCAATAACACAGGATTTTGGCTCATAGGCAAGGCATGTAGGGGCGGATGGCAATCCGCCCGTATTGGATATTTTTACCATCGGGCTGTTTGCCAACGGCCTCTACACAAGCGAGACACGACGAAAGTAACGTAACGCGACCCTTAATCAAAGCCGTAAAATATTGCACTATGGCTTAAATGCAGGTATTATCCAACAAATATAAATTTATCCATAAAACAGCGGTGCAACATGGCTTTAACTACAGAAAAAACCCCAATGATGCGACAATATCTTGAGATCAAGGCGGAGTATCCTGATACTATCCTTTTTTTCAGGCTTGGGGATTTTTATGAGATGTTTTTTGATGATGCCCTGAAAGCGTCGAAAATTCTTGATATAACCCTTACCGCAAGAAATAAGAGCGCGGAAGGTGATGATGTACCTCTATGCGGAGTTCCTTACCATTCCGCAAACCCTTATATTGCTAAACTTATAGAAGCTGGAGAAAAAGTCGCAATATGCGAACAGGTAGAGGATCCTAAAAACGCTAAAGGGATTGTAAAAAGGGAAGTTGTAAAGGTTATTACTCCAGGCCTTGTTATTGACGGAGAGAATCTTTCCCCTAAAGAGAATAATTTCCTGATGTCGCTTTTCATGGGTGAAAATAACTGTTATGGCCTTTCAATCCTTGATCTTTCTACCGGCGAGTTTAAGGCTACAGAGGTGGAAGGGGAAGACGCGGTTTTTGCTGAGATAGCCTGTATATCTCCAAGCGAGCTCCTCCTTCCGGAATCATACAGAGATAGTAAGCTCCATAAGACTCTTAGCCAGAATAATATCTACCTATTCAGTTTCATTCCTGAATGGGTATTGGACAAAGAGTACAAAGAGCGGCTTTTTACGGATCAGTTTGGAGTCTCTTCTGCCGCGCTATCAGGGGATATGTCTTTTGCTTCAACAGCAGCTTCTTTGACTCTTCACTATCTTAAGGAGACTCAAAAGGGGAAAGCTCTTCATATAAGGGATCTTTTGACTTATCAGAGCCGAGAGTTTCTTCTTATTGATGAGTCAACAAGACGCAATCTTGAAATAACTAAGACCATGATAGACGGTAAAAGACGCGGTTCCCTTCTTGGGCTTATGGATATGACTTTTACCGCAATGGGGGGAAGAAAGTTAAAGCAATGGTTGAACTATCCGCTTGTATCTCTTGAAGATATAAGGTTAAGACAAGATGCTGTTGCTGAGTTATTTGATGACCCTTTATGGCGCGATGAGTTATCAGGTTCTGTAGAGGGGATTTATGATCTTGAGAGGCTTAACGGACGGATAAGCCTTGCTTCTGCTTCTGCAAAAGATATGGTTGCCCTTAAAGAGTCTCTTGAGAGGGTACCGGTAATTATTTCAACTTTAAGTAAAAGCTCCTCAACCCTGTTAAAAGAGACTTTGCATGGTATAGACCCGTTAACTGATATTTGTTCTCTTATTCAAAAAGGGATAACTGAAAATCCGCCCTTTACGCTGCGGGACGGCGGTATTATTGCTGATGGCTATAATCCGGAGCTTGATGAACTGAGAGCTATAAGCCGTGAAGGTAAAGGTTTTATCGCGAAGCTTGAGGCTAAGGAACGCGCCAGGAGCGGCATTAACTCTCTTAAAATAAGATATAATAAGATATTCGGATATTATATTGAGGTGACAAAGGCAAATTTAAAGGACGTCCCTGAGGATTATATAAGGCGGCAAACTCTTTCCAATGCTGAAAGGTTTATAACTCCAGAGCTTAAAGAGTATGAAGAAAAGGTTCTCGGCGCTGAAGAGAGGATTACAGAGCTTGAATACGCTCTGTTTCAGGAGATCCGCCAGCATATTGCAAATGAGGGGGAACGGATTGCAAAGACTGCGGATAATATTGCGGTTCTTGATGTTTTAATATCTCTTGCGAAGTTGGCCCATGAGAAAAATTACTGTCGCCCTGAGGTAAACAGCAGTGATGCTATTGAGATTATTGAAGGGCGGCACCCTGTTGTTGAGTCTCTTAATCTTGGGGAACGGTTTGTTCCTAATGATGTTTTTATGGATGGAGACGAAAACCAGTTATTAATAATTACAGGGCCTAATATGGCCGGTAAGTCTACATTTATGAGGCAGGTAGCTCTTATTGTTCTTATGGCGCAGGTGGGGAGCTTTATTCCTGCCTCTTCCGCGAAAATAGGTGTTGTTGACCGCGTTTTCACCAGGGTAGGAGCTTCTGATAATCTGGCGAAAGGGCAGTCAACTTTTATGCTGGAGATGACGGAAACTGCCGATATTCTTAAAAACACCACCAGTAGAAGCCTTATTATTCTTGATGAAATAGGGAGGGGGACTTCCACTTTTGATGGTGTCTCTATTGCCTGGGGGGTCGCTGAATATCTTCATGATAATGCTGAAAAGAGGGCTAAGACCCTGTTCGCGACCCATTACCATGAAATGACAGAGTTGGCGGTAACGAGAAAAGGGGTGAAAAATTATAATATTGCTGTAAAAGAGTGGAACGACCAGGTAATCTTTTTAAGAAAGATAGTTCCCGGCGGAGCTTCCCACTCTTACGGGATCCAGGTTGCCCGCTTAGCGGGTATCCCTCTTGAAGTTGTGCAACGGGCAAAGGAGATTCTGGCTAATCTTGAAAAGGGTGAATTTTCTTCTGAAGGTGAACCACGCCTTGCACGGGGGAGGGAAACTGTACATGCTAAGCCTTCAGGCCAGTTAACGCTTTTTGAAAGAGATAATTCTGCCATAGCAGAACGGCTTAAAGAAATTGATGTTTCTTTAATAACTCCAGTTGAGGCTTTAAATCTTATTGATGAACTTAAAAGGATGATCTGATGTTAAACCGCCTGTTTCTCATATTTAGTCTCCTTCTTATATTTCCGTTGACTCTTAACGCTGCCGGTCTGGGAAAGAAAGTTTCTCATTTGGCATATGTGAAAGAGATGAAACATTGGTCTACACCTGATTATACACGAGTAGCAATTACTCTTGATAAAGAGGCTGTTTTTGAAAAGCATGAACTGGGTAAAACTCCTGGCTCATCAATTCCTTCAAGGATTTATTTCGATATAAAAAATGCCAGGCTTTTGCCGAATATAAAAAATCTGACAACCGGAGATAATTTTCTCAAATCTGTCCGTATTTCACAATATAGCCCGGATGTGGTACGTGTTGTCCTTGATGTCAAGAATGTGAAGGATTATAAAATTTTCACTTTTTCTGATCCTTTTATGATTATTGTTGATGTCAGAGGCGAGCAAGAGGCAGAGTTAAAGGCAGAAACAACCCCTTTCAAACCAACT
>WQYY01000105.1 GCA_009780995.1 Desulfuromonadales bacterium | reverse complement strand
TCCATGACATTACTTTAAAGATTGCGCGGTTAAACCCAAGTAATGGTAAATTAAGCCAAATATTATCTCCAGGCTGTAACACAAACGGCGTCATTTTCGCTGGGAAATTAATAGTTTGCCCATATAACGATTTATAAAGGTGAATCCGTGCGATTCTTTGAGCCATCGGGCAGCTGATGGTGTATGGCAACTCAATGTTTTGACAAAGCTCTTCGCCGGCATCGTTGTTTAGGGCGATGCTGCTTTGTTGCATTGGAAAATCAGTCTGTTGCCACGAGTTAGCTGGAGATACATATGTTCCTCTTACTGTATTACACTTATCACGAATACTAGTTCCGGTTTGGATTGAAATTTTATCACGCAAATCTGATTCTGTAAGTGCCATAACTGGCGGTGCCCATTTTGCTGGTTGTATTATATAACAGCCTTGAGACCAGACAACAGTACCAGCCGCTCCTGTTAGAAGCTTTTTCATTATCTCAACAGGCTTCTGATCAACAGAAAAAGTGCCATTGCATGTATAACGTTTTTCAATATTATATTTCACCACAGTAACAGAGCAATTTGTAGGAGGCAATGCATCAATCAGGCCTGGATCTGCTAAATATATATACCCATCACGTAATCCGCCGGATGCGTCAATATCATATGTATGCGTGGATGCTATATAATCAACTTTATTCCACGTTCCAGCGGGGGCAGTTATTGTGATTTGATCGCCGTTTAAAATAGTACCTGTTCCATTTATCAGTTTAAGAAGCCGCCTGCCTTGTTCATATCCGGCATTATCAATTGAATAGCCAACGCCTGTACCTGTTTGCACATAAACCGCTTCCTCGCATAGATTCGCTGCTTCAATAGCAGCAGGCAAATTGATTTCATTTAAAGAGCAATTCAACCCAAAATCAGCACATAAATAATCAAGAATGCATAACGCCCAGTTGTCTGTATATTGGTAACTCTTTGTCCGAGGGTCATATATGTCTTTTTTCCCTTTTAACACTGCTTTTATATTAGGTATTCCGGTTGCAAAAACAGTATTATCAAACTCCAATCTGACAGTTAGATATGCAATTCCTGATAATGTGTGATTTACAGTCCATTGACCGTCAGAGTTTTTTATCAAATCTTCATCTGCTGCTTGATTGGCAGCGCCGTAATGTTTTGTAATTTTCACGTAGGTACGACTATAGGTTAAGGCTATACTAGCACCGGCATTCTGAATGCCGAAATCGTAAGTTCCATTATTGATGTGTGGTGTAACTAGTGCATATGAGTTGTTAGGGAGAATGATATACCCTGGCCAGTGCGTTTTGTCTCCTATCCAATCATCGTCTGTAACTGTAAGTTTCCCATCTGTCCCAATTTTGTAAGTTTTCGTTACGTCTGTTTTCAAAAAATGTGCATCAGTGCTGAGTTTATCTCCCAGATAAATATCTCCAATTTCTTCAACCTCATGGTTGGCCAATAGGATTACCATGTAAAGATATTTATTGTCTTTCCCATAGCTTAAGGCATAAGCCAACGGGCCAGAGACCATACACTGACCATAAATAATTCTACGTGGGGTTACAGCCGAGCGCACAACCTGAGTACGCCCCCGCACTTCGGCCGAATATCCAGGCATATCCGGTGCAGTTGCCATCGCATAAGCGCTATATGCTATAGTTGCGGCCATAATTACAACCGTCGCAACAGTACAAATAGTAGTGGCGGTAGCCAGTGTAACACCAAGGACAGCTGCGACTAGTGCAGGCATTAAGCAATCCTCCATGCATATTGACAATCAAGGGTAGGACGGGTATTAAGCCCAGTTGGAGCTGCAAACACAGCATTTACCCCTGTGCAGATGCCAAGAGCAGGCCCATCTTCCGTTTCATACATGACAACATCTCCACGCTGAGCTAAGGCGGGTTTAATAGGCGTTTCCAGCAAGCCATTAATCATTTCTGACATATTGCCCCCATTCTGTTTGATTAATTTTGTGGCGTTTTCCATATCAGCATATTTACCACGGAACTTTTCAGCATAATCTATCCCTGTTATCTCTAAAACTGCATCTGCAGCAAACAGACAACAGTCATGCTCGCCCCATTTAAAAGGCATATTTGCTCTGGTTTCTATAAAAGCCATTAGTTTTATATCCCATGCCTCATATCTCATGATGGCCGCCCCCAATAAAGTTCCTTTTCAACCATTTGCGGAATAAATTGTAACCCAAGGTCATTCGGGTATTGACTGATCTGATCTTCGTGGTTGTAACGCCGCATCCGTGGTCGTTCCCAATCAATCAGTTTTGATTCAATTGTTAATTGAATTGTGGCCGTATCTCCCATTTCTATAGGCATCACGTCCATGCGGCCCTTAAACACTATCACAGGGTTGTTTAAAATTTTATAATCCTTATCAAGCGGTGCCAGCCATATGGTTGCGTCACGCCCCTGAAATTCGGTAGGGTCTAAAGCCAGATACACGTAGTTAGGGTCTATTCCTGTCAGCTGCAACGTACAGCCGTACATCTGTAAATCTCCCCCCTCCGTTACGCCAGAAATTCCACCTAGCTCTCCTAAGCCCAACCACTCGTACCCATCCCACGTAAAAGAGTATCCGGCGTTACATACACGTAACGTTGCGCTTTTGAAATCAAGTTGAGCCAAGACTAAAAGCGGGCAATTATCCGATGCTAAAACTGTTCTTATATCAATGCTTGTTGTAGTTCTCATTAAGAAAAAACCTCTACGCAATCGAGTTTAAAGTTTGCTATCCGGCTTTCTTCCAGGTTTAAACTATCCTGTTCATCATCTGGCAACCGCATAATGCAGTTTGGTTTGTCCGTGACAATTAGGGCATTGTCCTGTGAGTAAATATTCCTTAACGGGGGCTCAAACTTCATAGTAGCATTACCAGCGGCGTCAGAAGCAATCTGAGCAGTGATAATTTTCAATTCGCCGTTTATAGAGATAAAATCTCCCGGTAACAGGAGCTTTTCCTGGCTTGGAGCCCACCCTTTAGAAGTTACAACTCTTCCTGATTGTCCTCCTCCTGCCACACGTGGGTCTCCAAGAGCTGTCCCTGCCGGTTTTTTATGTGTCATATTCCACAAATAAAACCGTCCTGCTGCTCCACGTAGTTGTGCTAGAAAAGCTTGTATCAGTCGTACATCGCTTTCTTCAAGATTATCAAACCTGAAACTAGCTTTCCATCTGGCCCCTGGAAGTTCAGCCGTTTGTGTAGTCCTGTTAAATGGGGATTCAAAAACCTGTGTATTAGCGATTAATGCAAAAGTCCCTGATGTTGGTGCTTTACGGTTGAGTTTTGGAAAATTAATAATGTCCATTATCGTCTCCCTGAAGCCAATGCAAATGAGCCGCCTCTGTTCATATTCGAGTAAATATCAGCCTTTGCGCGATCTGCGGCTTGCGTGGCAATACGTCTGGTATTATTCTCAATATCGGCGGCGACACCTGTTATGTGAAATGATTGATTTATTGCGACATTACTACCCAAGCGGTTATTTGGTGTGATATATCCATCTGAAGCGCCCATTGTCAGCATCTCTGGTCCTTTCTCTCCAACAAGGTATGTTCCTCCTGCCATAACCGGTCCGCCTGATGCTTTGGGTTGATATTGAGTTGATGCAATGAGAGCTATATTGGCGGCACCTGCTGCCATAATTGCCGCAGCAGCAACTGCGCCTAATGCTATCCCAGCAACTCCTTGATCAGCCATACTAGAGGCTGCTTTGACTGCTCCGGAAATCATTGAGACTGTTGCACCCGCTATTGCCATGGCTTTACCAGCTTCAAACTGTTCCTTGTTCCCTTGCATGAGCAGACTACCCACAGTACTCAAGCCTTCGCCTGTTGCATCAGCAATAGCAGTCCATTGATTTTTTGTAAGCGTTGCTGGATCTTGATTCGGTGTTGCGCTTCCATTGCTAGTGGGATTTACTTGATTAGGTTGAACGCCTCCAGCGTTGGTGCTACTTGCTGAAGTAGTGTTGTTATTAGCATTATTTTGTTTATCACTTTGCGGATTAAGAGCTTTAGCTATCTTTCCTTCCATGGTTGAAACGGCTTTTAATATGCCATCAGCAATGGATACATTCTTGTTACCGGCTTTATCTGCAGCTTGTGCAAGTTTATCAAAATATGCAGCCGACTCATCAGCCGTTGTACCCCATATTGTATAGAATGATTTACTGTCGGCATTATTATTGTTGGCACTATTACTATTATTAGTGCTACTTCCGCTACTTGCGCTGCTTCCACTACTAGCACTACTAGAGCTACCAGCACCTTTGCTTATACTGCTTAAAGCTGTAGACAACTGCTTTGCAAAATCCTGGACTGCTTTTGTCGTCTTTGCAGTTTCTGTACTCAGAGTTTGGATCTGGGTTTTGGCATTATCCAGCGCGTTAGTAAAATTGGTAATTGTTGTATCTTCAGTTCCCATTATTTTTGCCTCTTTGTTTTATCAGTAACTTTTCGCTACAGCCTTAAACTGACAAAACCGGTTTTTATGCTACACACCAAAAGTTGCTTTTAGAACTGCTTCTATTTCTTCTTCTGTCAGTATCTTTTCAGAAGGCAGAGTGTGATCAACAAAGTTCATAAAATCCTTTGGAGTTACTGATTTTTCCCTTTTAAAGTTTGCTGCATCCAGAAGGTGCATCATCTGCCCATGGCGCAGTTCTGATCTGTACTCTCCAAAAGGTTCAATTGACGCATATGTCTGCCATCCTATTAATTGCTTGGCTGTTAATAAATTTTTCAAAAAGTCAGGGTGAGGAAAACCCAGCTGTATAGCCAGCCTGTAGAGGAATATCTCTTCAGGCTGGCTTTTCAGTTTTTTATTTCTTCACCTGTTATACCGTTAAGTTTTTTTACAGTCTCTGCCAGCACAACAAATGCAGTACTGGAGATATTTCTTAAGTCTTCGGCATCATCATCAGAAAGTATCCGTTCCCCTTTGTTGTCAATGATGGAATAAGTCAGCAGAAGGGCTACAAATTTGTGTCCATCAAGCTCTCCGGATTCCTTTTTTACATAGGGGTTATTAAAAACTTTCATATAGTCTGATGAAGTGATTTCTGAGATGACCACTTCCTGACCATTTACGTTTACCCTCTCTTTTTTTAAGTCCATTGATTTAAACAGAGTTGCTTTATTTTCAAGTGTCATTTATCTATTTCTTTCTGTAATAGATTTTTGGGGGACAGTATCTACTCCCCGCTGCTATGCTTCAGCTACAGTTACGTCACCGTTAATCTGCCACTCTATTGAGCCTGTTTGTACGCCATCTATTGCAAATTCAGGAACTGTAGGGAATTTTGTGCATGTAGCGTTGAATGTACGTGTTTTGCCCGGAGATTCGATTTTATAATTCTTTGTTGAAGCGCTTTTGAAAGCTTCTAGAACTGCTGTTTGACCTGGGTCTGATTCGAGGATATGGATCTCAACAGTTAAGGTACTGTTATC
>WQYY01000104.1 GCA_009780995.1 Desulfuromonadales bacterium | reverse complement strand
TTATAATATCGCAATTCTGATAAATCTCATCATGTGTGATGAGCCTGACCCCAAGATCGTGGCCACGTTTAACAGCGATATAAGGGTCACATGCAAGAACTTCGCATTCGAAAGCTTTAAGCCGGGTAGCAACTCTTCCGCCAACCTTACCAAGTCCAATCACTCCGGCTGTTTTGCCTTTAAGCTCCACTCCTGTAAAAGGAGCTCTTTTCCATTCACCACTTTTTAAGCTTGCATTTGCCCTTGGCACATTACGGCACGAAGAGAGTAAAAGACCTAATGTATGCTCCGCCGCACTGTTGGTATTTCCAAAAGGAGCATTGACAACAATAACACCTCTGGCACTGGCATAATCCACGTCAACATTATCAATACCTACCCCAGCTCTTGCCACAAGTTTCAACTTCTTCGCAGCATCCAGAAGAGGCTTGTCAACAGTAGTTCCACTGCGGGTAATTATAACTTCGTAATCACCCATAATTGAAAGCAGCTCATCTTTTTTTAAGCCAAGCTTTACATCCATCTCAATCCTGGGATCTTGTCTTAATAAAGCGAGACCCTCTTCCGAAACTTCATCAGTAACTATAACTTTCATATACTCTCCTTGTCAGAGAATTCTAAAAAATGCATAATATCTCTCAAAATCGAAAATTGCAATATTCACAAAATAGAAAAGAGCGTATACATATGGAAAATTCCAAACCTTTCCACATAGTTCTTGTAGAACCTGAAATACCGCCAAACACGGGAAATATAGCCAGGCTTTGCGGGGCAACAGGAACTACACTCCATCTCGTAGGTAAGCTGGGATTTTCAACAGATGACAAACATCTTAAACGTGCTGGTCTTGATTACTGGAGCGAAGTAGAAATACATTATTGGCCTGATCTTGAAACCCTTCAAAACGCTTATTCCAGCGCAAGATTTGTATATACCAGCAAAAAGGTAAAGCCCTCATATCTAACCTTCAAATTCCAGCCGGGGGACTTCATCCTGTTTGGAAAAGAGACGAAAGGCCTGTCTGAAGCCCTAATAAAGACAAACCCTGACACCAGCATAAGAATACCTATGATAAATAAGGCTGTAAGAAGCCTTAATTTAGCAACAGCGGCAGGAATAGTTCTTTACGAGGCGCTCCGTCAAACCGGCGCACTGGATAACAGATAACAGGAGAAGAAGCATGAAAAACTCAAGGCTTGTGTATAGCTCTGAATTAGGAAGAATCTGCACTGAATGCAGCAAACCTGTTGCGGAGTGTATATGTAAAAAAAGGACTAAAGAGATCAGCAGCACGGGCTTTGTAAAGGTACAACGCGAAACAAAAGGACGCGGCGGGAAAACAGTAACAGTAATAACAGGGCTTCCAGGTAGTGAAGCATCAGTAAAGCTCCTTGCGGGAGAGCTTAAGAAAAAGTGTGGCACAGGTGGAACCTTCAAAGATGGCACCATAGAAATTCAGGGGAATCACGTAGAAATGCTGGTAGAAGAACTTAAAAAACGTGGATACAATGCTAAAAGAGCCGGAGGGTAAAGCAGAGACTTTTTATTTATCCCCTTTTGACGAAATATAAGTAACAAAACGCCCTATTAACCTGCATTGGACAATAACTGCAAAATATATAAGCCCCACATAAAGTATCTGCTGCTCAAAAGAGTCCGGTGTAACACCGGCAGGCACCGATTTAGTATTTACATAGTAAAGATAAAGCCCGCTAAACAGTGTGCCTATCAATATACCTGCAATAAAAAAAACACTTTTGGGATTAAATATAGCCTTCATATATTCTCGCTATGCCAGTGTGGAGGGTTAATAGTGGAGTGTGAAGCTAAACTACACGCTCCACACTACAAATTCTACATTTAATAAGCAGCAGATGATCAAAAGCCGAAGTCACTTTATTGCCTAATCGTATTTGCTATTGTATAATTAGGCAATCTCGTATTAACCGTTTTTCACATGGCATAATTTCTACCAGCTGAGGTAATACCTGAGCTCATAGAAATTACAGCTATATATCATAGTCATATTTTAGATTGCCTAATTCTCTTAAGAGTCATAGGATTAGGCAATTACTCGAAGTCACATAAAACTCAATGACACAGGATTTTGAGGCATAGACAAGGCGCCTGAGGAGCAGGTCACGAGGCGACCGTAGGGGCGGCAATCTGCCGCCCGCTTATCGGGCGACCAGAGACGGTCGCCCCTACAAGTGTTGAGTGGCCTACGACGAAAGCAACGCCGCATATGCCCAAAAGACGAAGTCAAATAAAGGCTTTCGATTTTTGTGCTCCAACAAGGCAGGCAGGGAGCAAGTTGCGAGGCGCACATGTGAGTACGTTGAGCGACCTGCGATGCGGCCAACACAGTCAGAGGCAAAAAGCAGAAGCCGCTATTAATCATCAAAGTTCCCTGCAGGCCCCTTATCCGTAACAAGCGTAGCAGCCCTTGCAACGATCTTTTCATTACTCCACTCCGAAGGATCTTCAATCCTGCTCCCTTTCGGTCCAAGATCATAATTACCTGCTTCAAGAATAGCTGCAATAGCCAGAGGAGCAGTATCTGTAGAATTTAAAACCTCTGTCATCATCTTAAAGATAAAATCTTCAACACGTTTTGCCATACGCTCACGAATCTCAGTAGGCTGAGCAAGCATTTTATTTTCAAACAAAATGTTCATACTCTTATAATCGCCCTTTTTCCAGCCTTTAGATTCAGCAAAGGCCACCATCTCACTCCAGAGCTCTTCACTCATTCCTTCACCTTTTACTTTTATGAAGCTACCATTGGAATCAAGCTGCGCGTTGCCGTAATCATTAACTTCAAGACCCCATGAAACCATTTGAAGGGCTGTCGCAACATTAGCTTTAGTTGTTGATGTTTCATTGGCAATTTGACGAAGGCGGTCAGAGCTATTGCCTGATGTTCCATGCTGCGCCCCATCCACTTTATATGGCGCCAGAGCCTTATGTATCTCTGCTGTAAGCCCCACATGTATCCCTGTGTCAGAAGCTTCAAGACCGTGAGTTGTACCGTTATTAAGGGCTATCCAGTCAGGAAAGATATCATGAGCATTAAGCCCTTTTATAAGAAACAGAGCATCATCAACCGTTGAAAGCCCCAAGTTACCTTTAATCTCCCCAACTTCAGTCTCCAAGCCTGCCCATTTTGGAATAAATTTGTTAACAGCAAGATTTGCCATAAGATTTTTATCGTCAGTAAGGTGTGAAGCATCAATAGCAATAGAGGTTATCCCTGCTTCAAACATTGTAGGAATTTCCGTCTTAGCAGCCTCCAGATCATTATCACTCTTTATGGCATAGTGGTCTGCATGAATTGCCACCGGAATTGTAATACCAAGCTCATTACATAATGCGTCAACTATCCTTGCCATATTCCAGTAATTTACCGCACAATAGGCTTTCTGCCCACCTTCAGACTTTGCTATCTCAATTATCAGGGCTGAGTTTGCCTTTTGTGCTGCCTGTAGGGCTCCCTTGATAACAAAAAAGTTGCGCCCGTTAGCCGCCATAACCATTGATTTCCCTTTTGCCAATGCCCCACGATCAATAGCCTTACCACTTACAATAAGCGCCTTTGAATTTGGAAACAATTTCTTAATATTAGGTGGCCTCCCCACTTGCAGAGCCTTTTCAAAATCCTGTGTATATGTCATAGCATTCTCCTTGGAAATGAAATTAAGTTTACCTACCAACTCTATATCATCTTCACCCCATTGAATCAAGTAGCATGGAAATATAGCAGCATTTCTAGAATTTATGTTATAGAATAAGCTTAAACTTCTATTTAGCAATTTAGTTGGAGATGTAATTGCCTGAAACATTGATTTTTAAATCAGAACTTCTTGAAACCCATTGTATTGTAGACGTCCGTACTCCTCTGGAATTTGCAGAAGACCATATACCAGGAGCAATAAATATCCCGCTTTTATCAAACGAAGAGCGGATCGAAATCGGCATACTCTACAAACAACAAGGCCCGCATATGGCAAGAGTAAGAGGACTTGAGCTGACATCTCATAAATTTCCAACAATAACCCATGAAGTAGCCAGAGTAGCAGATGGTAAAAATATCCTCGTATACTGCTGGAGAGGCGGCCTCCGTAGCAAAACAGTCGCAACAATACTCGAACTCGCAGGATTTAAAGCCTTTCAGCTTCATGGTGGATATAAAGCTTTCAGAAATCATGTAAGCAGCTATTTTGAAGACTTTACCCCTAAAAGGCCGCTTGTAGTCCTGCATGGAATGACCGGTATAGGGAAAACGACTCTTCTTTCCATTTTAAATAAAGATGGTGAATCTATAATTGATCTTGAGGGCCTAGCTTGCCATAGAGGTTCGGCATTCGGCTCACTGGGCATTAGCCAGGAACATATCACTCAAAAACATTTTGAGACTATTCTTTGGAACGTTTTTAGAAATCTACCTGACAAAAGGCCTATATTCATTGAAGGTGAAAGCAGAAGAATAGGAAAACTATACCTGCCGGGCAATCTATATGAAGTAATGCAGGCCAGTTGCAAAGTCTGGTGTACCGCATCAATAGAAACAAGGGTAAAACGCCTTACTAAAGAATATGGCAAAGAAGAATACAGGCAAGAACTGTTCGACTCACTACTTAAGATAAAGAAAAAACTTGGCGGGGATAAATTCGCTGAAATAAATAGCTATCTAAGTGAATGGAATATGGAAATGTTCATGCAAGAGCTTATTGTAAGTTACTATGATAAGCTATATTACAAAGTCAGAGAGTGGAAAGAAGATCTTGTGCTTTCAATGGAAGAGTTTGAAACCGCAGCTATTGAACTCAAAAATTTTACAAAAAAATATCTCAGCAAAAATTAAGCCTTACAAAATAAAAAGGCTCCGCTATTTAAAATAGTGAAGCCTTAAATTTATATTCAAGTTAACTTAAATCAGATTCCCTTTGGATTAGAGCCATATTGGTTTTCCCCTGGCTGACTATCCAGAACATAGAAATAGAGCAGTATTAAAGCACCAATAATAGGAATAAGTCCCAATAAAAGAAACCATCCTGACTTACCTATATCATGTAAACGGCGAATTGCTACAGCAATACCTGGGATAAGGACAGCTAACCAGTACAAATCCAATACAAGAAAAATAGTTGATATTCTAGAAAGAATACCAATAATAATACCAATAATAATATTTACTAAAGTGAAATACCAGTACTCTTTACGTCTAGCCCTTCCATCAAATTTAGCGTACTTGGTTTTAAGCACATCCATCCAAATGCTCATAATCTCATTCATGTAAACGCTCCTTTCAGGAATTAATTGGTAATTAGCTATAAACTAATTATCCATAAAAGGCAAGATTTTGTTAAATATTACAATAATATATACGATACCACAAAAAGATTAAAAAAAGATTAGGCAAATCGACTGATTCATTTTTTAGTTTATATACTCATGTTATACTTGGCGTTATATTTAACTAACGTGGAAGGAAATAAGAAGTAGAAACGGTAAGAGCCCCCTCGTTTTTAAGCGAAGGGGCTCTTGTTTTATAATCCCGGCAGCGACCTACTCTCCCACATAGCTACCCATGCAGTA
>WQYY01000103.1 GCA_009780995.1 Desulfuromonadales bacterium | reverse complement strand
TGCAGTATGGTGAAGAGTGGGTCAGGAAATTTACATTATTTATGCAGTTTTTAAAATCTATTGCTATGCTAATAGCAGGGTTTATAGTCGTATCTGTTCTCTTCATAATTTCCAATACAATAAAACTTACTATTTTTGCCCGTAAAGATGAAATCGAAATTTTAGGACTAGTTGGGGCAACAAGATTATTTATAAAAACTCCTTTTATTATTGAAGGGGTTATTCAAGGTTTAACAGGGGCCGTATTAGCTCTTGCAATATTAGCGGGAGCTTTTTATATACTTTTATCAACCAGTATTAATTTCCTTTCTATTAAAGGGGGAGTTTCATCATTACAGTTTTTGCCCATTGAGTATATTTTATTTATTATTGCGGCAGGAATTATATTAGGTTTTATTGGAAGTATCACTTCACTTAAACGGTTTATTAATATCTAATTTTATTATGATTAGGACATTACTCTTTCAAACAGTTGCCTTATTATTATTTCCTGTTGTTTTGTTTGCAGATGCTCGTTCTGATCTTAGGGGCGTAAATAGAGCAATTAAAGAAAAACAACAACAGATAAAAACTACCGGTAAAATTGAAAACAAGGTTTCTTCTGATCTGTCTAAAATACAGCAACAGATCAAAGATAAAGAGGCCAGTCTTATAAATCTTAATAGAGATCTTAAAAATGTTGAAGCTAATGTAGTAACAACACAAGCTCAGATTGATAACTTAACGAAAGAACTTGACGTTAAAAACAGGGAGATAGCATTGCGCCTCTCTTCAATCTATAAAGCCGGAGAACTTGGTGAACTGAGGGTATTTTTCTCCTCTGAATCAATGCCACAGCTTGTTGAAAACCGACGGTATATGAAATCCGTTCTTGAACATGACAGAAAATTGTTGACTGATTATCAAAACACTCTTGCTGAATTGCAGGTGCTGAAGCAATCTTTGGAAAAAGATGCCCGTACAAAAGAGCAGATTACACAAAACATAAAATTGAAAAAACAGGAAATTGAAGTAGTAAAAGATCAAAAAACTAAATACTTAGCTCAGGTAAAGCAAACAAAACAGAGCTACCAGAAGTCTCTTAAAGATCTTCAGGCCAATGCGGCGCGGCTTCAGAGTATGATAAGAAAACTTGAGGCAAGAAGCAGAAGAATCGCTATTGAAAACGAGAAAAAAGCTAGAAAAGGTAGGCCAACTGCAACTACGAGAACCTACTCATATCCCAAATTGTCAGATAAAGGTTTTGGTGCTGAAAGAGGAAGGCTTGCTAAACCTGCTTCCGGCAGTATTATAAGTTACTTTGGTAAACAAAAACATTCAGAATTTAACGCATTTACATTTAATAACGGAATTACCATTGCCGCTCCTAATGGTTCTGATATAAGATCAGTTTATGAAGGAGAAGTAATTTTTGCTAGCTATTTTAAGGGTTATGGCAATATGATTATTGTTGATCATGGCGGAGGGTATTTTTCTCTATATGCCCATGCTTCAAGACTTTTCAAAGGAGTCGGCGCAAATGTAGGGAGGAATGAAGTTATTGCTCAGGTTGGAGATACAGATTCCACTCAAGGTCCGCAGCTTTATTTTGAAATACGTTATCAAGGGAAACCAATTAATCCTATTGCATGGATAAGATAATATTAAGATACATCTCAAATGGAGGATAAACTGTTGAAAAACCGTAAGATTAACAAAGTGGTAATATTTGCACTGATTCTGTCACTTATCTTATCTGCTTCATTTTTTGTTCATAAAAGTGTTGCGGATTCCGGGAAAGATTATGAATCAATAGAACTTTTTACAGATGTGCTTGCAATAGTTAAAAAGAGCTATGTTGAAGAGGTAGATACTAAGAAACTGATTAATGGTGCTATTAACGGCATGTTAGCTGCTTTAGACCCGCATAGTTCATTTATGACCCCTGATGCTTTTAAGGATTTAAAAATAGATACAAAAGGCTCATTTGGCGGACTTGGTATAGAAATATCAGTTAAAGACGGAATGTTGATAGTTATCTCGCCAATTGAAGATACTCCTGCGTATAAAGCCGGGATAAAGCCAAATGACCAGATATTGAAAATTGATGACAAGTTTACAAAAGATTTGACAATTAATGATGCAGTGAAGAAGATGCGTGGGCCAAAAGGTTCAACTGTAACTTTGACTATTATGCGCGAAGGATTTGATAAACCTAAAGAATTCACACTAGTAAGAGATGTTATTCAGGTTAAAAGTGTTAAGTTTAAAACTCTGGACGATGGCTATGTATATGTAAGAATCGCTCAATTCCAGGAGAAAACCGGTGAAGATCTTGAAAAAGCGCTACAATCTCTTACAGAAGCGAATAATGGCAAAATAAAAGGATTAGTGCTGGATTTGAGAAGTGATCCGGGTGGATTGCTTGACCAGGCTAAAAGAGTAGCGGAACAGTTTTTACCCGAAGGTAAGTTGATTGTTTATACCCAGGGAAGGGAAAAAGATTCAAATATGCGTTTGGTTTCCGGTCCGGGGAATAAGCAGCCTGATTATCCAATAGTTGCTCTGATAAACAGCGGGAGCGCCAGCGCATCTGAAATTGTAGCCGGAGCCTTACAAGATCATAGGCGGGCTGTGATAATGGGTGTGCAGAGCTTTGGTAAAGGATCGGTACAGACTATTATACCTCTTCCTGACGGTTCAGGGCTGAGGCTCACTACAGCGAGGTATTATACTCCAAGCGGGCGTTCAATTCAGGCTAAAGGGATTACTCCTGACATTATTGTTGAGCGTGTTGAACTTGCTCCTGCAAAAGACAATAAAATGGATTCCCTGCTATTAAGGGAAAAAGATTTGGAAAATCATTTTGAAAATACGGATAAAGGGAAACCATCAGATACAAAAGATACGCTTCCGCCATATAAAACAGATCCGTTGATAAAAAATGATTATCAGGTTTTAAGGGCTCTTGATCTGCTTAAAGGGTGGAATATTCTTAATAAAGAAGTGTCTGATAATGGAGTTGCGAATAAGCCTAAATAAGAGCTTATATTAAGATGTAGTTGTTGAAAAACGCCGCTTATTTCAGGCGGGGTTTTGTTTTATATGACTTCGGCTTTTTTGTCTATGAACCGCGAAAAACACGAAAGACACGAAAAAAACATAAACCACAAGGAACACAAAGGGTTACACAAAGAACACAAGCCGTCATTGCGGCCTCCGAGCCGCAATCCCCTGCTCTTAAGAGATTGCGGGTCAAGCCCGCAATGACATAGTGTCCTTTGTGAAAATACTTTGTGAACTTTGTGGTAAAAAATAAATAATTGTTTTTCTCCGTGAACTCTGTGTCTCTGTGAGGTAATAATAGGATTAGGCAATTTTTTGAATGTTACGATGTGTACTACTAAAACCTATTAGCTCAGGTATTACCTCGGCTAATAGGAATTTAGATATTAAAAAAGCGGTTGAAATAATATTGTACACTCATATGATTAGGCAATATTACTCTTTTTGAGTGTGCAGTTAACTCCACTCTCCACACTTCAAACTCCACACTGTTCTTTAACTTTTAAAAGATTTGTAAAAAGATCGTATTCTATTCTCAGATTTCCGTAGCCCTGGCCCAGAGTGGTTCCGGGTTCTCCGTGAAAGTCAGATCCTCCTGTAACAATTATACCGAGATTATTCGCAAGCTTTCTTAAGAAAAGCTCTTCATCAGCCGTTCCCATAGGGTTAATAGCTTCGATCCCTTCAATTCCCTGTTTAACCATGTCCATAATGATAGTTGTAATAACTGCTTTGTCTCTACTGATGCTTTGAGGGTGGGCTAATACCGGAATACCTCCAACTCTTTTTATCTCTGAAACTGCTTCTTGAAAGGGGAAGTACTTTTTGGGGATATTACATGGTTCCAGGTATTTTAAGAAAGCATCTTGCATAGAAGCTGCATAATTCCTTTTTACAAGAGCATGTGCAATGTGTGGCCTTCCTATAGCCCCGTCCGTTGAATTGAATATTTCATCTCTATCCAAAGGGTTATAATTGTTATCTATAAGTTTTTCATTTATTCGGTCAATAATTTTAATTGCTCTATCTTTTCTGGCTTTTTGCAATGATTTTAGCTTATTATGAAGAACTACATCAGAGGGATCTATATAATATCCAAGAAGGTGTATGTCTTTATAGTTTTTATATGCCACTGAGAGCTCAACCCCGGGAATAACAGTTACACCGAATTTCTCGGCATATTCCATTGCCTCGTTTATACCATCTGTCGAGTCATGGTCTGTTAAGGCAATTACAGTAATGCCTAAGCTTTTGGCAAGCTTAACTATTTCATACGGGGTTAACTTGCCGTCTGAAAATGTTGAATGTATATGCAGGTCTATGGATTCTTTTATTAACATCTTTATTCCTTGTTGGAATTTTATATAACTGGCGGTTAATTTAACATATTTTATGATTAGTGGGAGAGAATATGAAGCCATTTGATATTGATAAAGTAATGAAGATTTTGGAACAGATGGTTCTTCAATGGCGGACTCCCGCTGTTACAATAGTTTCACAAAGGGAAGGTAACCCGTTTAAAGTTCTGATATCCTGCATTTTATCCTTAAGAACTAAAGATGAGACTACCGGACCGGCTTCAGAAAGACTGTTTGCAATTGCCGATACTCCTCAAAAACTCTCTAAATTACCTGTTGAACTGATAGAAAAAACTATTTTCCCTGTGGGTTTTTACAGAAATAAGGCAACACAGATAAAAAATATAAGTATTGAACTTGTAGAAAAATATAATTCCATAGTCCCTGGTTCCTTAGATGAGTTACTGAAGTTTAAAGGAGTGGGGCGAAAAACGGCGAATCTGGTCATTACGCTTGGATTTGGAAAACCGGGTATATGTGTTGATACACACGTGCATAGAATATGTAACAGGTTTGGATATGTAAAAACAAAAAATCCTGAAGAAACGGAATTTGCATTAAGAGCAAAATTGCCTGAAAAATACTGGATTCGTATTAATGATCTTCTTGTAACTCTGGGCCAAAACCGGTGTAAGCCGATATCACCGATCTGCTCATCTTGTCAGCTAGTTGATTATTGTAAAAAAGAAGGTGTTGATAAACATCGTTAGAATGTTGCATAAAATTGTTGATTTTGTCATAGTACTTATTTAAGAAGTTTTTGATCTATTTGAGGAGGATTTATGCAGAAAAAAGTTGGTTTCTTAGGACTTGGAACAGTTGGAAAATATATGGCAATAAACCTGATAAAAGGTGGTTATGAGCTTACGGTTTATGATTCAGACTCAACTGTTGTTGAAGAATTAGTGAAGTTTGGGGCAAAAGCAGGGGCAACTCCAAAAGAGGTATCAAAAGGACAAGACTTTGTTTTGCATATCAGACCTGAAAAAGAGCGTTTACGTCCTGATATTTATGGCGAGAATGGAATATTTGCCGGTATTGATCCGGAAACAATCCTTGCAGATATGGGTACACACTCTCTTGAAAGCACAATGGAACTGGCTGCTGAAGCTGAAGCAAAGAATGTTTTGTTCCTTGATGCTCCTGTATGGGGAACGAGAGAGCACGCAATGAATGGCCTTCTTACTGTTCTTGTAGGCGGAGATCCGTCTCTTCTTGCAAGATGCAGAGAACTGTTTTCTTTTTTCGCTTTAAATACAATGCATGTTGGTGATGTTGGCGACGGAACAAAAATGAAACTTATTGTGAACCTTGTACAGTCCGAACTAATACAAGCCCTTGCGGAATGTCTTGTTTTTGGGGAAAGACTGGGACTTTCTGCTGA
>WQYY01000102.1 GCA_009780995.1 Desulfuromonadales bacterium | reverse complement strand
CTAACCGACTGATTCACTTTTTTGCCTATGAGCTGAGGTAATACCTGAGCTAAGTTATATCCGACTGATTTGTTTTTACACATTTAATGATACAGGATTTTGGAGCACAGGCCAGGCACGTAGGGGCGGGTGGTAATCCGCCCATTTATCATTGGGCCGTTTACCAACGGCCCCTACACAAATAACATGCTATGAGGCTAACACAGCATATGGCCAAAAGCTTGCGTCATACAATCTTAAGGGCTATAACCGCTTTACTTTACCACGCTTCCTACTCCCCTTTTTCTTGGCCTCAGCAAGGGCATAAAGGTCACTTTTGGAAATTTTCCAGACTCCATCTTCTTTTGTAAGCTTAAAAGCCTTTGTTTTATATTCTGTCCCCCCATTTCCATCAAGCCCTACCTTCCCCTTCAAAATTGCCTTTTTCTCGGACTGTACAGAAACCGAAACATTTTGTAATTTCTCCCAGCAACACGAAGGCTTTAAAGGCGCACTTTTCATACGAGCCGTAAATCCTTCTTCTGTATCATGGCCAATAGCTGCGACTCTTCCATATAGAGAGCTATAATCGCTACTTCTCCATAAATCTAAGGTTTCCTCAAAATCACGCTTTACTTCTGATTCCGATACATCCGCGCTTTTAGACGCATACGCCTGTATATTCAGCAATAAGATAAACAATATCATAAATGGCAATATAAGGCGTTTCATCTTTCCCCCTGTAATCTTATAGAGTTTCATATAGCTCACTGGCTTAAATAAATCAGAAAAAACTTGCGAAGTTTTGTTATTGAATGTTATAGAATTACTTAAGTCGGGGCGTAGCGCAGCCTGGTAGCGCACCTGCTTCGGGAGCAGGGGGTCGGAAGTTCAAATCTTCTCGCCCCGACCAGATGAAAACTAAAGGGCTTGCTATATAGTAGCAAGCCCTTTTTATATGTTACACAGCTGTTTGTTTAGAGTGCTGAGCTTTTTTAAGAAGGGCAACAGCAAGGGGATGTTCATTATTTTCCGCATATACTAAAGGTGTGTTACCTGTAAGAGTTTTGGCATTACAATCAGCGCCATTACTAAGTAAAGCCTGAATAGTATGGTTACAACCATAAATAGCTGCAAACATTAGGGGGGTATGCCAATCTCTGTCACGGGCATCAACTTCCGCGCCTTTTGCCATGAGAAGCTTAGCAACTTCGACATGGCCATTTGCCGCAGCAAAATGCAAGGCTGTTTTGTTTTTATCGCTTTTGGCCTCAAGATCTGCTCCTTTTTGGAGCAAATCTTTAACTACTTCAATATCACCTGCTTTTGCAGCATCCATTAACGGAGTATGCCCACTTTTCCCTAATGTGTTGACATTCTGCATGACAATATCCCCCTTTTGAATTTATCCTGCGTAAGTTATTAACATTTTGTATCGAATAGAACATTTTTTGTGGAGTATATTAACAAGATTCTGCTACGTCAATAATCAAAAACTAACTTTTCAATTTTTTCAGAAAATCAATAACTTCAGCAGGATGCTCTTCCGCTTTTGCGACTTTAGTCCAATGCTTGAGAACCTTTCCATCTGCATCTACTAGCACTGTAGACCGGATAACTCCCATACTCTTCTTTCCATACATAATTTTTTCACCAAAAGCTTCATAAGCCTTCATCATGGAGCTGTCAGGATCGGAAAGCAGTGTAAAAGGGAGACCGAAATCTTTTATAAACTTATCATGGGACTCTAAGCTATCTTTACTTACCCCAAGAAGAGCTACATTCATCCCATCAAGCTGCGATTTAAAGTCTCTGAATGCACATGCTTCTTTAGTACACCCTGGAGTGTTATCTTTCGGATAAAAATATATTATTACCTTTTTTCCCTTATACTCTTTTAAAGAATGTTTCTTACCGTCACTTCCCTCAAGAGTGAAATCCGGTGCTTTTTTACCTTCTAATGACATATGACCTCCTATAACCTACCGGTATTGTTTATCTGCAACAAAAAACCCGCTCATTAAAGCGGGCTTTTTACTACTTTTCTGAAAATCTATGTACACATTCAACCATAAATATAGCATTTTCAGGAGGTACAGTCGGCAGAATCCCATGCCCAAGATTGAAAATGTGCCCGGGACGGCCGTCATTCTCCCTTAGTACACGTTTAACTTCCCGCTCTATTATCTCTTTTGAGCCAAATAAAACTGTCGGATCAAGGTTCCCTTGTACAGCCATATTTGATCCTAATCTATCCCTGGCTTCACTAAGGCTTACATGCCAGTCAAGTCCCATAACATCGCCACCTGCTTTTTTTACAACGTCAAGCATTGTTCCCGCACCTTTTACAAAGTGAATAATTGGTGTATTCGTCCGGTTTAAGCCGTTAATAAGTCTTGCTGTATATAGCAAAACATATCTTTCATAATCAGCCGGCGAGAGGATTCCGCCCCAAGTGTCAAATATTTGAATGGCCTCTGCTCCGGCTTTAATCTGCGCATTAAGATACTCCATATCCATCGCTGTAACTTTTTCCATCAAAGCCGCATAGATATCCGGAGCTTTGTACATCATCTTTTTTATCTGAGAAAAGTCTTTTGAGCCCTTCCCTTCAACCATATAACAAGCCAGAGTAAACGGAGCGCCGCCAAAACCTATAAGAGGCACTTTATTCACAAGTTCTCTGCGAAGTATCTTTATTGTTTCAAGAACATAAGGAACATCTTGTTCCATATCAGGAATTTTTAAAGCTTCTACATCAGACATTGTCCGTACAGGATTCTCAAAAACAGGACCAGGCACAAAGTCCAGCTTCATCCCCATAGGTTCTACCGGAGTAAGTATATCAGAAAAAAGAATTGCCGCATCAACCCCCAGAATATCAACCGGTTGGATCGTAACTTCAGCAGCAAGTTCAGGAGTTTTACAAAGTTCAAGAAAAGTACATTTTGAGCGGACTTGCATGTATTCCGGCAGATAGCGACCGGCCTGGCGCATCAGCCAGACTGGTGTGCGTTTTACAGGTTTTCCCCAACATGCATCCAGAAAACTCACATTCATTTAACTTTTTCCTCCAATCATAATAGTGCTATCTTAGTTTTACAGGTATGTAGTTACAAAATGGCTCTTCTTTCATGTAGTCTCCAAACACTGCATCAGCTCTGGCTCTACAACCTCCGCACACATTCAGATACTCGCAAACTCCGCATTTCCCTTTATAGGATTTAAAGTCTCTCAGATCTTTAAATATTTCGGAATTTTCCCAAATTTCGCGGAATGGCGTTGTTTTTACATTGCCTGCAGTGCGGTGGAAGTACGAGCACGGTTTTACATCCCCAAAACAGTCAATAAGGCATATCGTTTGAGCCGCTATGCACCCTTTCCCCCCCCCTGTGGAAAAGGTAAGGGATCTACGCTCAAACTTAGTTCCCTCTGCTTTAGCTTTTTGAGGCACTATTCTGTAATAATGCGGTGCACACGTGGGGCGCATAAGAATATCATCTTCAAGTTTTTCCTGTTCGTAATGCCAGTCAAGTATCTCTTCATAATCTTCTTTTGAGATCAGCTCTGACATTATCTCCTCACCCCGTCCTGTGGGAACGATCATAAACATATACCAGGCTGTTGCTCCAAGCTCTTTGGCAAGTTTGAAAGTGCTTGGAATATCATTCTGATTACGTTTCGTAAAAGACGAGTTAATAAGGAATTTCTGCCCATGTTTCCTGAAAAGTCTCGCTGCTTCAATAACCCCTTCAAAGGCGCCCGGACATTGCCGGAAGTCATCATGTATTTCTGCTGTAGAGCCATCAAGGGACAATGAAACCATTTTTATGTCGGATTGTTTCATCTTTTCACATATATCATCTGTTACAAGAGCTCCGTTTGTAGCCATACACATACGTAACCCCAGTGATGTGCCAAAAGAAGCAAGTTCAAAAATGTCATCACGCATTAAAGGTTCGCCACCTGAAAGCACCACAACAGGTTTTGAGAAATCAGCTATCTCCTTAAGAAGCTTTTTACCCTCTTCAGTTGTGAAATCTCCTTCAGAGGAGGTTAAATCAGAGGAACAACGGCAATGTACACATTTCAAATTGCACTTTTGTGTGGTTTCCCATGCAATCCACTTAGGGATAAACTCATTATTCATTTCTATTCTGCTCCAAAAAAATTCCTTGTTTGCAAGACTTTACTATGAGGAGAGACAATAACTCAAGAAGAATTGATTAGTATGAAAATTCCTTACGTATAGCCGACTATCTAATGCTGCATAGGGAAAAGAAGTGTAAAGCGGCTCCATTTCCCTTCCGCACTATCTGCCCATATAAAACCATTATGTAAATTCATTGCTTCACGACAAAATGCAAGGCCAAGCCCTGAACCTTTAACTTTACCTTGTTTCCGGCTATCTGCCTGCTTAAATCTATCAAAAATGGTGTAAATGGCATCCTTAGGTATTCCTGAACCTGTATCTTCCAAAACTACTCTTAAGTACTGACCATTTGAGGGCAAAAGATGCGCTGGGTACAATTGGTGTGGAATAGATGATCGAACTTTAGAAAAACCTACTTCATCCGCTTTAATTGTAATGCTACCCCCTTCTCTGGTAAAATTTAACGAGTTAGTGATGAGATTTTCTAAGACCCGATTAAATATAACAGCATCTAACTTCAATGGTTTTAATTCTTTTTCTATTTTAACAGAAAGTTTTATATCATCTCTTATCGCAGCTCCACTAAATGTTAAAAGCAAACTATTAAGTACAGGGGTTGGATCTTCTATAGTAAAATTGACTGGTATACTACTTGATTCAAATTTATGCGTATCCACAAGGGAATTAATCATCCTGACAAGCTCTTCGCAACTATCTATCGCAATATTAATGAATTCTTTCTGCTCTGCATTTACAGCTCCGAGACGGCCCTCAAAAATAATATCCAATGAACCAACAATTGAGGTAACCGGACCTTTTAAATCATGAGCAAGCATACTTACAAATTCATCTTTTTCACGTTCCAATTTTCTTAACTTCGAAATATCACGTATACTTTCAATACTCCCAATCAACGTTCCAGCATCATCTAACAGAGGTGTTGCGCTTGCAATCACGGGGATAAGAGAACTGTTCGTTTTTATATTGTACGTCATATCCAAACAAGGCTTACCGGTTTCTAAAGTAACAATAACCGGCGGCTTGTTGCCATTATCAATGTCTGTAATAAGAACCGTTTCGATTTTTTGCCCTATTAGCTCACTTCTGCTTCTGCCAAGCAGGTTTTCAGCCATTTTATTGACAGATATTATGCGGCCTTCTTTATCAACCACTATTAACGATTCAGCTATTCCTTCTAAAATAGCTTCCGCTTTTTTTTGTTCTACAGAAGACGCCGCCTGAAGCTTACTAATTTTCTTATCTCCCAATTTTACACTCCAACTGTTATTATCAAATTCCATCCGAACCTGAATTATATACCTTCCGGTTTTACCTCCCTTGTCATCAATTCCATGACCGCTTTTTTGGCAAGTTTATTTTTATATAATATTTCGTACACTTGTGCTGTTATTGGCATTTCAATATTAAACCGCTTTGCCAGCATAAATGTTGACTCAGTTGTCTTAACCCCCTCAGCAACCATTCTCATTTCTGAAACGACCCTTTGCATATCCATCCCTTGCCCGATTTTCACCCCTACAGTTCTATTTCTTGAAAGATCTCCTGTACATGTAAGAACCAAATCACCCATACCGGCAAGACCTGAAAAAGTTTCACCCTTTGCGCCAAGGGCAATACCAAGTCGTGTAATTTCTGCTAACCCTCT
>WQYY01000101.1 GCA_009780995.1 Desulfuromonadales bacterium | reverse complement strand
TACTGGGCGTACTATTACTACTGTTTATACCGAAAGAAAATCACGGTCTACTGCGGGGTGTCACTCTTGCAATAACAGTTATTACATTCTTGTTATCTATCCCGTTAATAACTGGATTTGTACCGAATGCAGAGTACCAATTTACCCTTAATATCCCATGGATTCAAGCTGGTCCTTTTCAGATGCACTATAACATAGGGATTGATGGGATAAGCCTGTGGCTTGTGATACTGACAACATTTATTATGCCTATTGCAGTACTTTCAACATGGACTGCAGTAACAGAAAAAGTAAAAGGTTACATGGCATGTATGTTGTTACTTGAAGTAGGAATGCTTGGGGCTTTTATTTCCTTGGATTTATTTCTGTTTTATATTTTCTGGGAAGTTATGCTTATTCCTATGTACTTCATTATCGGTATATGGGGCGGAAAAAACAGAGTATATGCAGCAGTTAAGTTTTTCATATATACACTTGTCGGTTCGCTATTGATGCTTGTTGCTATAATGGCTCTTTATTTCAAAGGGGGCGCAGGAGATTTTGGACTGGCAAATTTTGCGAACTTGCATCTTGATCCTGCCACACAAACTTTGATGTTCTTAGCATTTGCATTATCATTTGCAATTAAAGTTCCGATGTTTCCACTGCATACATGGTTGCCAGATGCTCATACTGAAGCACCTACAGCAGGTTCTGTAATACTTGCAGCGGTATTGTTGAAAATGGGTACTTACGGTTTTATTCGTTTTGCAATGCCTTTGTTTCCGGATGCAGTTGCGAAATTCACACCACTTATTGCTACCCTGTCAGTTATAGGAATTATATATGCTTCACTAGTAGCAATGGTTCAGGAAGATGTAAAAAAACTGGTTGCTTACTCATCAGTGGCGCATCTTGGCTTTGTAATGTTAGGCTTGTTTGCTCTGAATCAGATGAGTATGCAAGGTGGTATGTTGCAAATGCTCAACCATGGGGTTTCAACTGGTGCACTCTTCCTTATAGTAGGGTTTATTTATGAGCGGCGGCATACAAGGCTTATTACAGACTTTGGTGGTTTGGCGAAACAGATGCCTATTTTTGCTGCAATATTTATGATTGTAACTTTCTCTTCAATAGGTCTGCCCGGAACAAACGGTTTTGTCGGTGAGTTCCTTATTCTTGTGGGCTCATTTGAGGGTGGTCTTAGAGTGTATACTATTATTGCCACAACAGGAGTCATCCTGTCTGCGATCTATATGCTTTGGATGTATCAGAGAGTTATGATGGGTAAATTGGATAACCCTAAAAATCAGACTCTTAAAGATCTCAATTGCCGTGAAATTGCTATCATGGTGCCGTTGATCGCTTTAATTTTTGTTATGGGGCTTTATCCCGCTCCTTTTATAAATCGTATGGCACCGGCGCTTGATAAGGTTATTGCTGAGACAAGATCTAATCAGTCTATTCCGCAATTACCTGCAAATCAGGGTGTACCTGCTACGGTAATGCCGCAAGCCTCTCCTGTGGCCAATCCTGGAGCAGCAGAGTAAAAATTATCCGTTAATAAGATACCGGAGGAAATAGATGGAAACTATTGCGATTCCCGCGATAAAGATGAGTGTAATTGCACCGGAGATAATACTTTCTGTTGTTGCAATGGTTCTTTTACTTGTAAATGTTTTTGTAAAAGGGGAACAGAAGGGGTATCTCGGAATACTGAGTATTCTTGGAATACTTGTAACAATATATGTGTGCGTTACAGGTTGGGGCAATCCTGTTGAAGGGTTTAGTGGTTCCATTGTTCAGGACAATTTTGGGATCTTCTTTAAGGTTATTTTCTTGGTAGTTTCTGCCATGAGTATATTAATAGTTGATCAATATATTGTTCGAGAAGACTGTAACTATGGTGAAATATATCCGTTAATGCTTTTTGCCACAGTTGGTATGATGCTAATGGCGGCTGGTACGGATCTTATGACTATTTTCCTCGGGTTGGAAGTTCTTTCCGTATCTCTATATGTGTTGGCAGGGTTTAATCGGAATAGTCTTAAATCAAATGAGGCAGGTCTTAAATATTTCTTACTGGGGGCTTTTTCTACAGGATTTCTTCTTTATGGTATAGCTTTAACATACGGTGCTACAGGGACAACAAATGTTCCTAAGATAGCAGAGTTTATAGCAGGAAACGGGGGCGTTACTTCAAGTTATATGTTGTTAGCCGGTGTGTTACTTATGGCTACAGGTTTTGCTTTTAAAGTTGCTGCGGCACCTTTTCACATGTGGACTCCTGATGTTTATGAAGGAGCTCCTACTCCTATTACGGCATTCATGTCAGTTGGTCCAAAAGCAGCAGGATTTGCCGCTTTTTTAAGAGTTTTTATGATTGCCCTCCCTGCTTTTAAAGCTGAATGGGCAGGTATGTTATGGGTGTTGGCTGTTCTTACCATGACTATTGGTAATGTAACGGCACTTTACCAGCAAAATATTAAACGTATGCTTGCATACTCTTCTATTGCTCATGCAGGATACCTTTTAGTTGGTTTTACAGCAGCGAGTGCAGTAGGCACAGCAGGTATAATGTTCTATATGCTCTCTTATGCTTTTATGAATATAGGAGCTTTTGCTGTCGTAATTCTTATTGCTAAAAAAGGGGAAGTAAACTCCAATGTTAGCGATTTTGCAGGCCTTGGGTATAAACATCCATTTCTTGGTGTTGTAATGTCTATTTTCCTCTTCTCCTTAGCAGGGATTCCGCCTGCAGCTGGTTTTGTGGGGAAATTTTACCTTTTCTCAGGCGCTGTTCAGGCAGGTTATATCTGGCTTGCTGTTATAGGTGTTCTTAATAGTGCAGTATCTGTTTATTATTACCTGAGAGTTATGGTTTATATGTACTTTAAAGATCCAACAGAAGATTTTGCATGGGTAAAACTCACTCCAGTCTTCGTTATATGTTTGATAATAGCTGTTGCAGGGGTTTTAGTTCCAGGTGTTCTGCCTGGTGTAATTCTTGATCTTGCACACAAAGCAGTTCTGATGTAATAAATTATATATAGTTTTTTTATAGGAACCCCCTCTGTCATTTGTACGGAGGGGGTTTTTTTGATAGACTTACTTAAATGTCGTTTTAAAGGAGGCGAAGATGTCAAAGGTCTTAGTCCTTATAAGTATAGTTTGTATATTAGTTGGTTGTACAATGTTTACGGCTTTACATACTGTGCCAGCACCAGAAGGGTGCGGTTCATGTCATACTGTTCCAATAACATCAAATTGGAAGCTCACTTATAAGCCTCCAATATTGGGCAATGGACGGAATCAGATGGGAGAATATTTCCAGACTATTGACTATACTTTGGGCCCGCCTGGTGCAAAACCACCTATGGTAGGGAATCGAAATCTTGAAAATGTGGAATGTTTTGCGTGCCACAAATCGCCTGATGAAGCTCATCTTAAATTCAGGGGAACATTCCAGCATCCTTGAGGTAAAAATGGAAAAATGCAGAAGAAAAACGAAGATAGTAGCAACACTTGGGCCGGTTAGCAGTTCATATGAAAATATAAAAGAGCTTGTTGATGCAGGGGTAGATATTTTCAGGCTTAATTTTTCTCATGGAACGAATAGTGAAAAAGAAGAAGTTATAGAAAATATCAGAAAGGTAAATAGAGAAAAAAGGGTTGCAAGCGGGATTCTAGCTGATTTACAAGGGCCTAAAATAAGAACAGGTAGAATGGAGAATGGGGCTATTCTCCTTAAAAAAGGAGAGAAGCTTGTAATAACAACGAAGGATGTCCTTGGGAGAGAGGGATTAATTTCAACAACCTATAAGTCTTTGTTAATTGATGTAAAACCTGGCTCAAAGATTTTAATGGATGATGGATTAATTGAGCTAAAAGTACAGTCAGTTGAAGGTGAAAATATTAATTGTACTGTTATTGAGGGGGGAATTTTAAAAGATCTTAAAGGAATTAATCTTCCAGGTGTGGATGTTTCAAGCCCGTCCCTTACAGAGAAAGACAGAAAAGACCTTATGTTCTGTCTGGAGAAAAACGTTGATTATATTGCTCTCTCTTTTGTAAGAAAGGCTGAAGACTTAGTTGGAATTAAACAGATAATAAATGATTATGGTAAAAATACTCCGGTTGTGGCTAAAATTGAGAAGCCTGAAGCGATTCGTAATTTTAGGTCTATTCTTAAAGTCGCTGACGCTGTGATGGTTGCAAGGGGTGACCTTGGTGTCGAGATAAATGCTGAAAAAGTTCCAATGATTCAAAAAAAGATCATCAAAGCATGTAATGAAGTTGGTAAGCCTGTTATTACTGCTACTCAAATGCTTGAGTCAATGATACAGCACCCCAGGCCGACCAGAGCAGAGACTTCTGATGTGGCAAATGCAATTCTTGATGGAACAGATGCTATTATGCTTTCAGGGGAGACCGCTTCGGGAATGTACCCTGTGGAAGCTGTGCGTACAATGTCTAAAGTGGCTATTGATGTTGAAGGGAACAATTTTCAATCTATTTTTCCTTTTATTATGAAATCTGCTAAGAATAGTATTGCGTCTGCTGTGGCAGAGGGGGCTTGTATGGCAGCGGCAGCGGTTAAAGCCAAAGCGATTGTGGTTTTTACCCAATCAGGTGGGACTGCGGCTCTGATTTCCAGATTACGTCCCAGCACACAGATTTTGGCTTTTACACCTTCAGAGGAGATACGCCTAAAGTTAAACCTTTATTGGGGGGTATGTACAAACCTGGTTGGGAAGATGAACAATTCAGATCAGCAGATAGAACTCGTTGAAAAGACACTCCTTGAGACAGGATTTAAAGCAGGTGATGTAGTAGTGATTACAATGGGTGTCCCTTTGGAACGGAAGGGGTCAACGAACCTGATGAAGGTTCATCAGTTAGGTATGCACAGCTAAATGCTTATGTGGCGCAGGCTTTTGGGCATATCTGAAATAGTGTGGAGTGTGAAGAGTGGAGTGTAGAGTTTAATTTTCCTCCCTGGAGGGATGCTGGTCGGGCGAGGTGGTCTACTTTTTAATTTATTGCCTAATCCTCTGATAGCTCGTAGGATTAGGCAATATTTTATATGACTTCAGCTTTTGACCATAATATACTGCATAAAATAGTATGGAATTTGGAGTGTGTAGTGTGAAACTCCACACTTCACTCTTCACACTCTACACTTGCTTTCCTGCTTCAGCTGTGCTCTCTCGTTTCAAGAAATTCTACACTCTTCCAGTTTTCCATTGTATTCTCAAGGCGCCACTGGCTGCCTGCAAGATACGTTAAATTACCTTCGCCATCAATATAACAGTTCATGGCTTCCTTTTTCTGAAAATCGTCCAGGATTTTTTTATCACCATTTATCCATCTGGCTGTAACATAGCTTACAGGCTCATAAGTAGCTTTAACATTATATTCATACTCAAGTCTATGCATTACAACGTCAAACTGGAGCATTCCTACAGCTCCTATAATCCAATCAGCTCCCATAAGCGGCCTGAAAACCTGAGTAGTCCCTTCTTCAGACAATTGTACCAATCCTTTTTCCAGGGCTTTTGATTTCATCGGATCTAAAAGCCTTATCTTACGAAAATGTTCAGGGGCAAAGTTAGGAATACCGGTGAATTTCAGATTTTCACTATCTGTAAAAGTGTCGCCAATCTTTATTGTGCCGTGATTATGAATACCTATTATATCTCCAGGAAATGCTTCTTCTATATTTGTTCTATCTTGAGCCATAAAGATAGTGGCATTTGATATCTGAAAATCACGTCCGAGACGAAGATGTTTTACTTTCATTCCTCTGGTAAATTTTCCGGAACATATTCTGAAGAAAGCTATTCTATCTCTATGGGCAGGGTCCATATTTGCCTGAATTTTGAATACAAAACCACTGAAAGGCTCTTCAT
>WQYY01000100.1 GCA_009780995.1 Desulfuromonadales bacterium | reverse complement strand
AAGATGTTGAAATGCTTCAGGATCTTGTAGTCTCTGCAGTAAACGAGGCCCTTTCAAAAGTACAAGCAGAGATGGCTGGAGAGATGAGCAAAGCAACCGGAGGATTAAATATCCCAGGCTTATTCTGATTTCAGACAACAGTAATTTTATCATATAATGTTTTAAAAGGTCGGTATGCGTTATGTTATTACCGGCCTTTTGCGATTATGACGAGAAAATAAAATTGCGTTAAATTTCATATAATTAGAATCAAAATTGAGATTCCGTTTGAAATTAAAAAAACGTTTTATTTATGTGAGGAATTATGTTACAAAACTCTCAATCATTTATAAGGCTTGTGGGAGAACTTAAAAAACTCCCCGGCGTTGGGGAGAAAACCGCTTTTCGTTTGGCTTTTCATCTTCTTCGTTTTCCTGAGAATATAAAATCCCTGGCTGAAAGCTTGAAAGATGTCAGTAGTAGTGTAAAGTTTTGTTCTGTATGCTTTTCCATAACAGAAGATGATCCTTGTACTATCTGTACAGGCAACCGTGAAGGCTCTGCTATATGTGTTGTTGAAGAGCCTCAGGATCTTCTTGCAATAGAGAGAAGCGGCGCTTTTCGTGGTAAATACCATGTGCTTCATGGAGTGCTTTCACCACTTTCAGGTGTAAATCCTGACCAATTGAAGATTATTGAGTTGCTGAAACGCCTTGAACCGGAAAATATTCAGGAAGTTATAATTGCCACAAATTTTTCAGTAGAGGGAGAGGCAACAGCAATTTATTTAACAAAGCTTATAAAGGAACATGGAATAAAAGTAACCCGGCTCGCCCATGGTATCCCTATAGGAAGTGATCTTGAATATATTGATGCTGCTACAATGCAGCAGGCAATGCTTGGACGTTCAGAAATCGGATAAAATCTGATTTAAATTTATAGGAGGAGTTATATGCCGCAGAAAATGGTAACAATTGATGGTAACACCGCAGCAGCACATGTAGCACATGCTACTAACGAAGTTATAGCTATTTACCCCATTACCCCATCTTCCGTTATGGGAGAGATCTCAGACATAAAAAGCGCTAAAGGAGAAAAAAATATCTGGGGTAATGTACCAACAGTTGTAGAGATGCAGTCTGAAGGCGGAGCGGCTGGGGCAGTTCACGGAGCGCTGCAGGCGGGAGCGTTGACTACTACATTTACTGCAAGTCAAGGGCTTCTCCTGATGATTCCTAATATGTTTAAGATCGCAGGTGAGCTGACTTCTACAGTATTCCATATATCAGCACGGGCTATTGCAGCCCAGGCACTCTCCATTTTCGGAGACCATTCCGACGTAATGACCTGCCGCTCAACAGGCTGGGCATTTATATGTTCAAATAACGTTCAGGAAGTCATGGACTTCGCTCTTATAGCTCAAGCATCGACTCTCAGAAGTCGCGTACCGTTTCTCCATTACTTCGACGGTTTCCGTACATCTCATGAAGTCCAGAAAGTTTATGAGCTCTCCCACGATGAAATGAAAAAAATGTTGGATGATAAACTGATAGCAGAGCATAAAAAGCGTGCTTTAACTCCTGATACCCCTGTTATTAGGGGAACAGCACAAAATCCTGATGTTTATTTCCAGGGACGTGAAACTGTAAATCCATACTATCCTGAATGTGAAAAAATAGTTCAGGAAGAGATGGAAAAATTTGCGAAGTTAACCGGACGTAAATATAAACTGGTAGATTATGTAGGCGCGAAAGACGCGGAACGTGTTGTAGTTGTTATGGGTTCAGGGGCGGATGTTGTTCAGGAAACAGTTGAGAACTTAGTTAAAAAAGGTGAGAAGGTCGGAGTATTAAAGATTCGCTTATATCGCCCGTTCCCTCTTGATTCTTTCCTGCAGGCACTGCCAAAAACAGTTCAAAAGATTGCTGTTCTTGACCGTACAAAAGAGCCTGGCGCCCTTGGAGAACCGATGTATCTGGATGTACGTACAGCTATAGGCGAAGGTATGGCAAGCGGTAAATTCAAATTTAAAGGTTATCCAATTATAGTAGGGGGCCGTTATGGCCTCGGCTCCAAAGAGTTTAATCCTGCTATGGCAAAGGCTGTATTTGATAACCTTAAAGTTGCAAAACCTAAAAATAAGTTTGTTGTGGGGATTGAGGAAGACGTTACGAATTCCAGTCTTAAAGTTGATTACTCATATAAAAATCCTATGGACGGAGTATATGAGGCAATGTTCTACGGCCTTGGTTCTGACGGAACTATAGGGGCCAATAAAAACTCCATCAAAATTATAGGTGAAGAGACAAATAATAACGCTCAGGCTTATTTCGTGTATGACTCCAAAAAAGCCGGCTCAATGACAACTTCACATCTCCGCTTTGGAAAGAAATATATCCGAGCTCCATATCTGGTGCAGGAAGCAGATTTCGTGGCCTGCCACAACTTCTCTTTCCTTGAGAAATACGACATGCTTGCGAGAGCAAAGAAAGGGGCAACTTTCCTTTTAAATGCTCCCTATAGTAAAGATGAAGTCTGGGATCATATTCCTAAAGAGGTCCAAAAACAGATCATAGACAAAAAATTGAAATTTTACGTGATCGACGGAGTAAAGCTTGGCCACGAAATCGGCCTGGGCCCTCGTATTAACGTTATTATGCAGACAGCCTTTTTTAAGATCTCAAAAATAATCCCTATTAAAGATGCTGTTGAATCCATTAAGAAAGCCATAAAAACATCTTACGGTAAAGCTGGCGAAGAAGCCCTTAATATGAACTACAAGGCTGTAGATGCCGGTTTAAACAACTTCTATGAAGTAAAGGTACCTGCAAAAGTCACAAGTAAGATAAAGATGGCTGATGCGGTATCTGCTAAAGCCCCAAAATTTGTAAAAGATGTTACAGGGGTCATAGTCGCTGGCCTCGGAGATACTCTGCCTGTCTCTAAAATGCCTGATGACGGTACGTTTCCCACTGCAACAAGCCAGTATGAAAAGCGGAATATCGCGATTGACATACCTGTATGGGACGAAAAAATATGTATCCAGTGTGGCATATGCTCTTTTGTATGCCCTCATTCAGCGGTTCGTACAAAAGCATATGATGGCAAACTTTTGAAGAACGCACCTAAAACTTTTAAATCAACTGACTGTAAAATTCCTGAAATGGCAGGGAAGAAATACTCTGTTCAGGTTGCTCCTGAAGATTGTACCGGATGCGGCGCCTGTGCCCACAACTGCCCCGGTAAAGATAAAACAAATCCGGATCATAAAGCGTTGGATATGCACTTTCAGGCACCTTTAAGAGAGCAAGAGGCTGAAAATTTTGAATTCTTCCTCTCTCTTCCTGACGTAGACCCTACTACAGTAAAAATTGATAACCTCAGAAGTAATCAACTTATACGCCCACTCTTTGAATTTTCAGGAGCTTGCGCGGGTTGCGGTGAAACCCCTTATCTTAAATTGCTCTCCCAACTCTTCGGCGACAGGCTTATGATGGCAAATGCAACCGGTTGTTCCTCAATTTATGGCGGAAATCTTCCGACAACCCCATGGGCAAAAAGAGATGACGGTAGAGGACCCACCTGGTCAAACTCACTTTTCGAAGACACTGCTGAGTTCGGTTATGGAATGCGTTTGACTGTTGACCAATTCAAGAAATCAGCTCTTGAGTATCTCCAAGACATAATGAATGACAAATCTGATCCTGCATGTAAATCAAATGCAAAGCTTATAAAGGAGATAATGACTGCTAGCCAGGCAACCCAAAAAGATATTGAAGATCAACGGCAACGTGTTGAAAAACTCAAGGATGTATTGAAAACCTGTAAAAACAAAAAATCCAAGTTACTGCTCCCTATTGTCGACTACCTCGTAAATAAATCAGTATGGTGTATAGGGGGAGACGGTTGGGCTTATGATATAGGTTTTGGCGGCCTTGACCATGTAATTGCTTCAGGTAAAAATATAAATCTCCTTGTTCTTGATACAGAGGTTTATTCAAATACCGGTGGCCAGGCATCAAAAGCCACACCAATCGGTGCTGTTGCCCAATTTGCTGCCGGCGGCAAGCCAACATCAAAAAAAGACCTGGGAATGATCGCCATGTCTTATGGTTATGTATATGTGGCCGCTGTTGCCCTCTCAAACCCAGCGCAATGCATAAAGGCAATGCTTGAGGCAGAAGCTTACGACGGCCCATCAATAATTATTGCTTATTCACACTGTATTGCACATGGTATAGATATGGCGGCAGGTGTTGATGCGCAAAGGAAAGCAGTACAATCAGGTTACTGGCCATTGTACCGTTATAATCCAGAACTTCTTGATGCAAAGCAAAATCCTCTTCAGCTTGATAGTAAAGCTGCTACTATAAGCTTTGAAGAATACGCCAACAGTGAAAACAGATACCGTGTACTTAAAAAAGCAAATCCACAACATGCGGATGCTATAATGAAAGAAGCGGCTAAATGGGCAAAAGCACATTTTGCTTACTATCAAAAACTGGCTGCCCTAAGTTTTGACGATAAATAATCAGTAAAACATTTCAGAAAAAGAAGGCTCCTTTATTACTATTGGAGCCTTCTTTTATTCCTGAAATAAAAAACTTCTTTAATTTCAAAATATTTGCTAAATTTACACCCAGAATAATTTCCCATTTGCTGAAATTACAGATAAAAATCCTTCTATAATTGACGGAGTTTACTTTTATGTCGTTTATAAACTACGCAGCCAAAGAAATTAATTATAAAATTGTTTATTATGGCCCTGCATTATGTGGCAAAACAAAAAACCTTCAATATATCCATGAAAAAACGCCTCCTGATGCAAAAGGGAAAATGATTTCTCTTGCAACAGAAGCAGATAAAATGATCTTTTTTGATTTCCTTACCATTTTCCCTGGAGAAATACACGGTTTTAAAGCGCGTTTTCACCTTTATACTGTACCCGGCCAGGTATCTGACGTTACACCACATAAACTTATCCTGAAAGGCATAGATGGTATCGTCTTTGTAGCCGATTCACAAAAAGAACGCCACGATGCAAATATCGAATCTCTTAATGACCTTCGCCAAAATTTGCAAGAGCAAGGACATGATCTGGACAGTATCCCACTTGTTATACAGTATAATAAGAGGGACCTTCCCAATATAATGCCCGTAGCAGATATGCGTAAAGACCTCAATCCCAGAGGAGTGGAAGACTTTGAAGCTTGTGCTAATGCCGGAACAGGCGTATTTGAAACCTTAAAAGCGATAGCAAAATCAATGCTTAGTAATATGAATAGGGGATAGGCATAGAATTTACATTTTAACTTTAAAAGGGTTGCGGAATACCGCAACCCTTTTTTATTCGCGCTTGGAAACGTCTAACCATCAACCCCTCGTTAGGAAACAAGGAGCAGCAAAGCCAATAAGTTCAGGATACGCTTGGCTTCACAGGGTTTCACCTGCATTTGACAAGGTACGAAATCCCGTAGGGGCGGCAATCTGCCGTCCGTTGTTTCATTGATTACGGCCGCGGGCGGCTCCCCGCGTTCTCTGTGCCTCTGTGAGAAATTATGGTTTATGTTTTTCGCGTGTTTCGCGGTTAAAATAAAAAGTCGAAGTCATATAGCTGCTTTTCTCAATTTTTGAATCGTTTCCTTATAATCCCCACTCCCGAAAACAGCACTGCCGGCAACAAAAACATCGGCTCCTGCTTTAGAGATAGCTCCTATATTTTCGATCTTAACCCCTCCGTCAACCTCAAGTTCTGCCTTTGAACCTATACTGTCCAACTTGGTACGCATCGCTTCTATTTTAGGGATACAAGCATCAATAAAAGACTGCCCTCCAAAGCCAGGATTCACTGTCATAAGCAAGACAAGATCCAGCTCATTCAAAACATAATCAAGACATTCAATTGATGTTGCAGGATTTAAAGAAACCCCTGCCTTTTTACCCGTTGATTTAATCAATTGTACAGTTCTATGTAGATGTAACGACGCTTCAGCATGAACAGTAATAATATCTGCTCCAGCTTTGGCAAAATCAGGAACATATTTATCAGGATCTGTTATCATAAGGTGCACATCAAGAGGGAGGGTTGTAACCCTTCTGATTGCCGACACCACTAGCGGACCAATAGTAATATTAGGCACAAAATGCCCATCCATAACATCAATATGGATATAATCGGCTCCAGAAGCTTCCACAGCTCTTATTTCCTCTCCAAGGCAGGCAAAATCAGCAGAAAGGATGGATGGGGCAATCTTCTTTATCCTCATAAGACAACTCCTTTAAATATATGACTTCGGCTTTTGGTTTCTCACAGAGACACAGAGTTCACAGAGAAAACCTTTT
>WQYY01000099.1 GCA_009780995.1 Desulfuromonadales bacterium | reverse complement strand
TTCCATAATGAAGAAAAACCTTGTCTCAACAGGAATAGTTCGCTTTAAAAAACCTGATCTGTTTTATATGGAGCTTAAACCTCCCCATGCAAGTAAAATGGTGCTGCGAGACGCCTCAGTTGAAGTATTTATTCCACAGGATAATAGCCGCCAGCAAATTACTCTTCCGGGAGACGGAGGTTTAAAGCACTGGCTTGGCCTTCTTGACCAACCAATCAGATCTGTTCCTGAAAATATGTCAATCACTGCGCAGAACTCAGGAGATATTCAGACAGTTACAATATCCCCGCAGAAAAAAGGTCAGATAAAAGCCATAACAATAACAAGCGGAAGAGACGGAAAACCAAAGAGACTCCAGATTTCAGAGCGTAACGGCAACTATACATCTATTACATTTAAAAACCTCAGGGCTAATATCGGGCTTACAGAAAAGGATTTCAAAATATAATGAATCATATTAAGAGTTTTATTATTTTTGCTTTTGCGGTTCTGACTTTTTCCGGTTGCGCAACTGCGCCCATTGTTCCGATAGATCCAACTGCAAATATCAACAACCTTTCATGCGACATTTCACTTTCAATTAAAAATACCAACACCAATAAAGGAATTTCAGGCCGCGGCTATCTTATAATGAGTCTTCCCGATAAATTCAGAATGATTATCCTCTCCCCTTTTGGCACAACAGTGGCAGAGATGTTTATGACCGGCGATAAGATACTGTATATAGCATCAACAGAAAATAAAGCTTATAAAGGTTCTATTTACGATGTAGAAAGTATACCGGCATTACAGGGGTGGCGGCTATTACGCTGGACAACTGAACGAGTCTACCCTGAAACACCGGGGCAAACGGAATTAACCCGTAAAAGAAGCGACGGAGTTACAGAGACAATAATATTTGATTCTCAAGGTTTAATTCTGAAAAAATCCGCAAACGGGGAAGAGGTAGTGTATGAAGGGTACCAGTCAGTAGGAGGGGTTCCTGTACCAAAAGCAATAACAATAAAAGACCGTTACGGCGTTAAAACCAGAATTGTGATCGAAGACCCTGAAGTTAATAAAGAGTTGGATCCCGCCGCATTCTCACCAAACCTTGAAGGAATAACCGTTATGCCATTAAGGGATATTCCGGGTCTCTGAAAATGAAAAACGTTCCGGCCTTTTTTCATTCCCTGATTCAGTCCCATTTGAAATGGCTTTATAAAATTTCTACCAGAAAACCAGGCATTACCATTGCTGTATGCCTCTTAATGATGCTTCTCTCCCTGGTATCAATTTCAAGAATAAAATTTGAATCCGATGTGTTTCAGCTTTTCCCTGCCCGTTCCGGACCTCTTAAACTGTTTTTGGATACGTTAAAGTGGACCGGCGGGGCAAATGAAGCATACTTTATTATTGAAGGTGACCAAAACAGAGTTTTAGATGAGAGTCAGCGCTTCGCAAAAAAACTTGAACAGATAAAAATTGACGGTTCTCCGGCCTTTAACCGCGTCACATACAGACTATATGAGGAAGCGGACGCAGCCCCTTTTGCGAAATTTGTCGGGCATGCCGTTATTACTCCGGAACTTTTCCTCCCACCTGACAAACTCCATGAATACTTGGAACGGTTATCAAATCAGGGAGAGACAACAGCTCTCCAAGGGAGTGTAGCTTCACTGGCCAGCCAGGCAGGTATGGGAATAGCTGATCTCCTTACAGCGGATCCCATAAATCTGAGAGAATTCATACTACCCAGGCTCAAGAAAGGAGGGCAGGCTCTTGATCTTGATCCTGCATCTCCGTATTTTCTCTCAAGAGACCATCAACTCCTTATTATGATAGCCTACCCTGCAAAACCGGTACAGGATATGGACTTTACCAGAAAGCTGGCGGCTTCAATAAACGAAGCGCGGAAAGGATTTGATCTGAAAATCTCCTGCGCGGGAGCCCATGTTTCCGCCGCAATAGATGAAGCTTCAATGAAACATGAAATTCTCGCCTGTATTTTATCTTCGCTTGTGCTAATCCTTGCCATTTTCTTCTTTACATACCGCCGTATATTGCCAACTCTCCTGCTCCCTATTATTGTTGTATGGGGCTTTATAATAGCTATGGGAATTGCGGGAGTTATTCTCCCGTCTATCCATATAATAGCATTTGCATTTACAGCGCTTATTATAGGCTTGGGAACCGATTACTCAATACATCTGTACGACAGGTTCCACTTTGAAAGAAACAGGGGCAAGACCACAGATGAAGCTTTACAACTGGCGTCAGTCCATACAGGACATGCAATTTTTACAGCAGCAACTACTACTGCTTTTCCGTTTCTCTGCCTCTCCTTTGCGGATGTAAAAGCTCTTTCACAACTTGGGCTTCTCGTAGGAATCGGCGTACTTACAACCATGTATGCCACATTCCTCTTTTTACCCCCCCTTCTCCTGTTTATGGAAAAACGTTTTCCACAGAAACAATACGCAGCTCTCCCAACCTTCGGGCTTGGTCGTATATGGAAAGTTACAGGACGTTTTCCTCTTTTCTTCCGTGTAACATCAATTATTCTGGTTATTGTTGCCATTATTTCGGCAACAGGAGTCAAATTTGAGAAGGAATTAAAAAACCTTCAACCTAAACATTCAGAAGCTTTTCTTACTCAGGAAAAAATTGAAAAGCATCTCTCTATAAGTCCCAAACAGATGATAGTGGCTATTGACGGGAAAGAACAAGAGGAAGTCCTTAAACATGGCGAAAGCCTGGACAGAATTGTAGCACCCTATCTTAAAAGCGGAAAAATCTCAGATTATTCCAGCATAGGTATGCTTCTGAACCCGCCTGAAACAAGAGAAACAATAAATAATGCTTTAAAAACAGCCTTGGCAGGAAGGGATTTAAAAGAAGAAACCAGGTTAAACCTTGAAAAAGCGGGATTTGCCCCTGAATCTTTTACCGCTTTCCTTGACGGGATAGGAAATCTGAATAAAACCTCTGATATTACAACTGAAACCGGTATTGAGATGCTGGAAGCATCACCGCTTAAAGGAATAGTAACAAGGCATTTGGCAAAAGACAATGAAGGATATCACCTACTTTCATATATCTACTATACCGGCAGCGAATTCTCTGTAGATTCTTTTCTTAAGGGGCTTCACCAGCAGCTTCCCGAAGCGCGGGCTACAAGTATAGATCTGGTAAGTAACCAGCTTGCTGAACTTGTCAAAAGAAACTTTATATTCAGTGCATTTCTTGGGGTATTGATAGTTTTATTCCTTCTTTTCTCCCATTTTTCAAAAATGTCAGGCGTTTTTTCATCACTCTTCCCAGTTATGGCAGGAACTGTCAGCATGATTGCCCTAATGGCACTGACAGGAATGAAAATAAATTTTATGAATGCCATGGTTCTTGTAACTCTCATGGGAATGGGAAGCGATTACGGTATGCATATTGCCTACAGGGTGGAAGACAGCGAAGATAAAAAGCAGGCTTTTATTCAGTCATCAAGAGCTGTGCTGTTATCCGCTTTTACAACTATTGCAGGGTTTGGCTCTCTTGCTATCGCGGATTACGGTGCATTGGCATCTATTGGTTGGGCTACGAACTTCGGCGTAGGGGCAACAACACTCTTTGCAATCGTCGCCCTTCCGGCTTTTTTCAAACTAAACAGGGGGATTAGTCAGAATTGAACAAAGTGCTGCTAATATATCCTGCAACTGAGAAACTGGGATGGATAAGGTATTTTCAACTCCCTCCGCTATCTCTTCAACAGCTTGCCGTTGTAACTCCGGAAAACTGGGAAATTAGAATACTAGATGAGCGCCAGGAAAAGATCCCTTTTGAAGAAAGTTTTGATCTTGTCGGAATTACCGCTATGACTCACCAGGCATGCAGGGCATATGAAATTGCAGACGTTTTCAAAAAACAGGGGACACCGGTTGTGCTGGGTGGCATACACCCAACCGTAATGCCTGATGAAGCTCTAACTCACGCAGACTCAGTAGTAATCGGAGAAGCCGAAGACATCTGGCCGGAGCTTCTCTCAGACCTGCTAAACCAGAAGCTCAAGCAGAAATACCAGCTGCCTATACCAACCGATAGCCATTTGTATCTGCCATGGAAAGAAAAAAGCGTCTTTAACAGGAGAAAATACGTCACTATCCAGATGTTACAGGTCAGCCGGGGTTGTCCCTACGACTGTGAATTTTGTGTCACATCAAATTATTTCGGCAAAAGCTTCCGCTACCGCTGCCCTGAAGACGTACTGGCAGAGCTAAGATCATTTTCCGGTAAGCTGACCATATTTGTTGATGATAATATACTTGGAGATCCTGAACGGGCGAAGCCGATACTAAAAAGAATGATCGGTATGGGGATCAAATGGGGGGGACAGGCCAGCCTTCGCTTCGCTGAAGACCAGGAGATGATAGGCCTTGTCGCGAAGTCCGGATGTATAGGAATTTTTCTGGGTGTCGAATCAATTGAAGGTGAATTCTCATCTCTCTCCAAAGTCGGCAGCAAAAGTTCTGCTGCAGATCTGATCCGCAGAATCAGGGACAGAGGTATTGTTGCCGAAGTATCCACAATATTCGGCTTTGATGACCATGATGAATCTGTGTTTGAAAAGACTGTCCGGTTTATGGAAAAAGCTGAAGTAAGTATTCCTACCTACCATATTCTTACTCCATATCCGGGGACGTCCCTTTTTGAAAAGTTTGACAGAGAAGGGAGACTCTTACACAAGGACTGGAGTCATTTCGATCATAGTCAGTTAGTTTTCAAGCCCAAAAATATGACCTCAGAACAATTGGTTAACGGAATGAAGTGGGCAAATCAGGAATCATATAAATGGAGCAGCATAGGGAAGCGCGTTATGAAGGGACCCGGAAAAACCACTCATCTTCTTTATAATATTTTACGCCGTGGCGGACTTTAAGAATCAGTGTGGAGTTTGTAGTGTGGAGAGTGAAGCTTAATTTCATACTGCCTTTCCACCTTGCCCGTAGGGCATTTATATCAATAGAAAAATCGCTTCCCAGCCACATAGTCCGTAGGACTTTAACATTTTGATATTTAATTTGTTAAAGTCCTACGGACTATTGGTTTGTTGTTATGCTATTTTCTATTGATATAAATGCCCTACGGGCAAACGCTCTAAATTTCATATTATTTCAGATATGGCCAAAAGCCGAAATCATATATTTTTCCTTGGCTAACCGACTGATTGCTTTTTTTACCTATAACTTCAGGTTATACCTCACCTCATCGGCTTCCGACTGATTTATATTTTAGCCGATAGGGCTTGATTTTCATAACCACAGGTCAACGACCTGCGGAGGCAAAATAAATAGAATTTCTGCCTGAAAGGCAGGACAGTAATATAAATTGAAAATTTGAAAGAAGGCCTGCCTTTTAGGCAGGTGCATGGTTGGGCTGCTTAACCGCAGGTCGTTGACCTGCGGTTGTGAAAATCAAGCCCGGCCAGGCTAAAACCCTCTGTTAACCCGCGAAAGGATTCGCGCGGCAGCGCGACATGCGACACATTCGCTCCGCTCAGTGCAGGCTCCGCCAACACAGGTGGGTACAAAAAGCAGAAGCCGTAGCTTTATTTTGTTGGCTTTATCTGTTATTCTGTATATCAGATCAAGTTTAAGGGAGAAGTTAGAAAAATGTTGTACCCGTCTATAGAACAGATAAAAATTTTTGCTGAAGAGAAAAAATTCAAAATAGCCCCTTTATGCACTGAAATATATTCAGACTGTAAGACGCCGATTGAAGTCCTGCGGATACTAAAAGGTGTAAGTCAGCACTGCTATATGCTGGAAAGTGTGGAAGACTCGGAAAAATGGGGGCGTTACACATTCCTCGGATTTGATCCTGTTATGGGAATAAGCTGCCACAATAAAAACTTAACTATAAAAGAAAAAGAAGAGATCCATATCAATACAGCAGACCCTTCGGCATATATCCGTAAAATAATGGCTGACAACCTTTCTCCTGATATACCGGGAATGCCACCTTTTACGGGGGGCCTGGTAGGTTACTTCTCTTACGATTACATAAAATACAAAGAGCCTACACTTGAGCTTGACGCGAAAGATGAAGAAAACTTTAAAGACCTTGACCTGATGCTATTTGACAAGGTAATCGCTTTTGATAACCTTAAGCAGAAAATTATACTGATCGCAAATATAAAACTTCAGGATATAGAAAAAGAGTACGAAAGAGGCGTGGCGGAACTTGATAAGCTGAAAGAGCTTATAAAACAGGGAAATCCTGCCGAAAATAAAAAGCTTAGACTTAAAACCCCTTTTGTGCCTCTGTTTAAAAAAGAGCAGTATTGCCAAATGGTAGAAAAAGCAAAAGAACATAT
>WQYY01000098.1 GCA_009780995.1 Desulfuromonadales bacterium | reverse complement strand
TTACAGGCAGAGATAAAGGGTTATTATCCCAATCTTTTGAGCGTGCGGTGATTTTTACATCTTGCCCTGGCTTAACAAGGTATTTATCTGTTTTCAGATTCAGAGAAACCAGAGAAGGGACAACTGTCAAATTCCCTGATGAAGTGACTTTTCTTGAAGAAATGTCGGTAACGTCAGCCTCAATAGTGTAGATAAAAGGCGTATCGTGTTGTTTGGCCGTAACAGGAACAATTCCTTCTCCATTATCGTCAAGTGTTATTTCTCCTTCTCCTACAAAGTCAGAGTAACCCCCATCATAAGAGCCATCGCCATCATCATAATCCTGAGCATCGTTGCCAAAGCCCCAGGCAGGTTGGATATACATACGCCAGTTGACTTTTCCTTTTGCAACAGGCGCTCCGAAGTAATAGTGTGCGTTAATACGCATATTTGTGGAGTCGCCATTTACAATAAGAGGTTTATCAGGGGAAATTTTTACTTCAAATTCAGGTTTCCTGTACTCAAGAATTCTAAACGAACCTTGCCATGTTTGTCCCCCTGAAGCTGCGTTTATGGAGTAATCGCCAAGACTAGGTGATGCAGGAATCTGGCATTCACCATAAAATGATCCTGTTGATGAAATATCCGAATCATTTTCGCATATAGTATTGTCGTTATCATTGTTTACAGTTATATGAACGGATTTAATATTGGGAAGAGTATACTTTTCTCCATTTAACTGCCGCAGGATACCTTTATAGTAAACTGTTTGCCCGGGTCTGTATGCCGGCCTGTCAGTGTATATATATCCTTTTATGCTATCTTTTTGACTGCTGTCTCCACTGCCTGAGATTTCTAAGAATGCCAAGCTGTCTCCATTTATGGCGCTAAGTTTCTGAGACTCTGAGGAAACAACTCCTTCTGCAAGGCCGTTTGAATCTGTTGTGAATGTTCCAATAATATTATCTCCAATAAACCCGGATGGTTGGGAGATAATTTTTACATTTGGCACAGGAGCGCCGGTTATAAGATTTGTGGTATATAACAGAACGCCATTTGGTGACGCTTTGGCAATCAGTCCAAGGTCTGTAACAGTAAATCTGAATCTGCTCGTTGCTCCGTTTCCCTGTATTGTCATTATGTATGCACCTGGTTTAAGGGGAGGGATCTGTATCCTGGCTTTACGGAGGTATGAGTTACGCACGTTTTTATAAACTACAGGAAAGCTTTTTGTCTCTTCAACAGAATTAATGCCGTGGAAAAAATACTCACTGTTTAATCGGGAAATGGTTACCTCGGCATTTTTTACCCATAAACTGTATGAGTCGGTTTTAGCACCTTTGTTGGGCAAGAAGAGATCTCTGTATTGCTCGATACTTATATTTGGAGGTTTTACAACCGGATTAAATATAACTTCTGTTGTTTCTCCGTCTGAAATTTCCAAGTCTTTACTACTTTCTTTCAGACGTTCATCTGACAGAGAAACTGTATAGTTACCCGGAGGCAGGTTGTTAAAAGTTGCAACTCCTCTGCTATCTGTTTTTAAATTTCTAAATGTTGTTCCGTTAATAAATATCCCTATTTTTTCAATTTTCCCTCCGCCATAAGTCACAGGATTAACAGTTACCACTATTTTGCCTGCTTTGCGGGCAACGACATTTCCCATATCACTCTTATCTTTTACATCATAAAAAGAGCGGTAATTTTCTTGTATCAGCCACCCTGGCTTATCCAGAGTAAAACCGTATCCAGCCGGGTTTAATCCGTCAAATTGAAAGCTGCCGTTCTGTGCTGTTTTTGCTCTGTTCCATCTGTCCGCTATAATGGTAACTTCGGACATTGGGTTACCATTTTTATCAACCAGTTTCCCTGTTACCTGTAGAGGTTTGTTAAGATAAATAGAGAGTTTTTCCTGATTTTTAGTGGAAAAAAAGGCATATTGGGAGATAAGAGCAAAACCATCAGCTTTTGTAACAAAAGTGTAATCCCCGGGCGGAATCTTTGTCGTGAAAGAACCGGAGTTATCCGAACGCAGAACTTTAAACGGGGAAGGGGAGAGTCCATGTTTTGTATTGGCAAAGAAGCTTATTGTTGCCCCGGCAATCGGTTTGTTTGTTTCAGCCGCTAGAACAGCACCGCTTACATCGGCGGTTATTGGCTTGGCAATCGCTGAAGAGGCAATTAAAAAAAGGATTAGGATAGATGATAGAAGCAGTTTCATAATTAAGCTCCTTAAGATGTAACTTCGGGCTCCACTAAAAACCTGTAAGCTCAGGATACACCTAGCTTTACATGTTTTTCACGTGCTCAATGACATAGGATTTTGGCTCATGTGCAAATCCAATGTAGAGTTAAATTCTACCTTTCCGCTTTGCCCGTAGGGCATTTATATCAATAGAGAAATCATATTTTATCCATGTAGTCCGTAGGACTTCAACATTTTGATTTTGTTAAAGTCCTACGGACTATTGGTGTGTTGTTACCCGCTTTCTATTGATATAAATGCCCTACGGGCAAACTAAAAATCCTTTTCACCCTTCATACTGAACTATGGCCAAAAGCCGCAGTCATAATTATTGACGGGTGGATATAGCAGTAGCGTCAAACTTATATATCCTAACGGCCTTCGGATCCTTTTCCCCCAATCGCCGTAATCCCTGGCGGAAAGCCCAGGAAGCTGTTTTTGCTTCCCCTGGTACAAAGGCTACCCCGCTATTATCAGATTCAATAAACATACCTTCTCTGGCAGGGTTAATCTCGTTATAATTCTGTACTGCTCTTAAATGTTCAGGAAAGGTTATCTGTATTCCAGCGGTTTTAGCCATCTCATAGCTGACATTTCTTGCCCGCGGGTCATTCAAAAGGGCAAGCCTGATATTTTCCCTGATTTCTTCAGCCAGGTTTGATTTTCTGGGACTGAAACTTCCAAAGCAGGCAAATACACGTTTCCCTTGGAAAAAAGTTACAAAGCATGGCCGCTGTTCTTTTAAGGCAAATTCAGGCGCTTTCGGCGGCGTTGTGTTATTGATATTTGCGAGCATACAGTAACGGGCATAGTTAAGAAGCGCGACAGTCTCTATTTTATTATATAAAGTGGAGCTTTTTACCGGTGAAGTCCAGCAGAGCGAAAATATGACCGCTATAAAAATCAGATTCTTGAACTTCATTCTTCTCCACCCTCAATAATATTGCTTGGAGCAGGATAAGTATCCTGTGAAATCAGCTCTACTGTTTCAGTACCATTTTTTCTGATTATCCGTTTTGTAACTGTTGAAAATCCTTTTATACCTTTTTGTTTCTTTTCTGTCTTATATCTTACAACCGTGTCCGGTTCAAGTAATGACTGGTCGGTAGTTATTTCAACTTCAAAATCTTTCTCTTTCAAGGCTCTGAAAGAAACGTCCAGACGATCAGTGCTGCAGGATATTTTTATCATTAATGGCTGATTAAAAGGATTCCTGAATTTAAGATCTTTGCGCCAACCGGCAATTGTTGCGTCGCGGCCAGGGGGCACAGTGGCTATGGTCCGTGAATGTGGATGTCGCTCTACAATTTGGAGCCCACCTAGCAGAGCGGCATTATAGATAGTTGAAGCGAGCTGACAAATGCCTCCTCCCGGGACATCTTCCAATAATCCGTTTGGGTTATATTGGGGGGCTTCCACAAACCCTTTTTCCCTGTCCCTTGCTCCAACAATGTTATTAAAACTAAAGATGCCTCCGGGTGGGATTATAGTACCGTTTATCATCTGTCCTGCTAGTTCCGCGTTATGCCGCTGTTGCGCGGAACGGCCTTTAAGAGATGTGGAAAAACCGCTCCATATATGGGTAAACCCTTCTCCGGCCAGGATATTAACCGGTATGGCAAATATCAGAAGGAATAGTACAGAGCATATAATTTTAAGAGTTTTCATAATAATGTGTCACCTACGAGAAAGTCTATAAAACCGGTTTGTTATTCTACCGCGAAACACGCGAAAAGCGCGAAATTAAATCAAAATCTTTTTATTTCTTTTTACCGCAAGGTACGCAAAGGTTTCACAAAGGACGCTATTTAAAACCTTTTGTTTGGTTTAACCCCAAAAAGCATAAAAGCATTTGAACAAACAAACCTGTTTTTAATTCTTTTTTGCGTCCTTTGCGTGCTCCTTGCGTTCTTTGCGGTTTATGTTTTTTCGTGTGGTTCGCGTGTTTCGTGGTTGATAGCTTCATTAATCTTGAACGAATTTCAGAGCAATAACAAGACTTTTTAAGGACGAAGATTTTATAAAAAAAGGCTGATCAGAATTTATCTGACCAGCCTTTTAACAATCTATTAAGCTACTTAACTACTCACGTACAAAAGTATCTATGTCTGTTTCATGTGGCATTCTCATAACCCTTGCGTATTCAGATTCTATCGTCTGATAATGTTTGTTTGTCTCTTTTGCGTTGATTTCAAATACAGCGCGTACATTACTGTCTTCTATTTCAGAAGCGGTTTTCAATAAAGACGCTTCAAGCTCTTTTTCCCTTTGCATTGCCAATTCAAGGGCTTTTTTCTCTGTAAAATCTTTCTCTACTAGAGAATTTATTGATGTTACCCATACAGAATGGCTATCAGGCGCTGCATTCAGGAAATCTTCGAGAGATGGGATATCATTTCCCTTGTAAACTTTGAAAAAGAGCCCTGCATGTTCCCGCTCTTCCTTTGCGAGAATTTCGAATAATCTCTTCGCGTCGGGGTTTTTCATCTGCTTTGCCCCTATCTGATAGAAAACCATCGCGCTTTTTTCTGTTTCAATTGAAGACTTAATAGCTCCTTGAATATCCATTTCCATAACTCTCCTTTTGTCTAATATAACCAGCACTTAATTAATTGATTCTTTATAGGTGTTCTTAATAGTGGATGTCAATCTTTAATTCAGTATCTATATCAATTAAAAAAGGATACCGCAGACCTTCGCCTTTGCAAGTTATAAAAAATTATTTTTTCTGATAAGCCTTTCTTGAAATTAAGGTGTACATATGGCGTTACAAAATTTTATTAAAACTGTTATTTTGTGGTAACTATAGATACAGCTAGTTAAAAAGAAAATTTTTTAAAAGAGATATTATGCAATACAGTGCCGGTAATGAACCGTATAAGATATTCATTGATACCGTTTTTGTAGGAGAGGATTTATTAATTACTCTGTCGGGTGGTGAAAAGCCACATATTGGGGCTGTAGCGGCGGCTTCTCCATATCCGAGCAGTGCGGAGCCTTTGAAGCTAACCGCTTCTGCTTCAGTGATAACATATTCAGGTCACAAAGAAGACGAAGTTGCCAGATCTCTTGCGCTGAGAGTATCTTCGCTTCTTGGGGTAAAAACCGTTGTAGTTGCCGGAATCCATATTGATAACGCGACTGAAAATGATCTGAAACTGCTTCTAGAAAATGTAGAAAAGGCTGTTTCCTGCTTACTTGATGATTTGAAGAATAGCTCATCAATATGGACAGCCTGATTGTAATGTTGGAAAAATACCCCGGAATTCCAGGCGGAATTACAGAAGGAGATCGTACAATATGAATACTGTAAAAAAATCCAAGTTTTTGGATGAGTTTAAGGAATTTATTTTACGCGGTTCGGTACTCGATTTGGCAGTTGCCGTGGTCATCGGCGGAGCGTTCCAAAAAATTGTAACGTCTTTTGTAACCGATATCATCTCACCGTTTTTAGGCATGATAACAGGCAACGCGAATATAGCCAGTTGGTCTGTAACTATTAATAACGCCAAAATTACCTACGGTTCATTTGTGCAAAGCATCATAGATTTTATACTGGTTGCGTTTTTCATTTTCCTGCTTATAAAGGGTATCAATACACTCCGCCGCAAGCAGCTGGCCGAAGTGGCTGCTAAAAAAGCAGCCGAAACAGTTGAGGTAAATCAAATATCCCCTGAAGAGAAACTGCTTACAGAGATTCGGGATATTTTAAAAAATCAGTCACGATAAAGAAAGTGTATTTATTGCCTAATCCTCTATTTATTTATACAATTAGGCAATAATTGATTAAGGATTTTTTCTATACTACTATTTATGTAAGCTGAGGTAATACTTGAGCTCATAGATAATAGAGATGGTATATTGTAATAATATATTTATTGCCTAATCCTATTAATACTCATGCAATTAGGCAATAATTGACATGCCATTACAAACAGATTCACTGCGCTTACAAAGACTGCTATTTTGCCCACGTTTAGCCATTTTCGAATTAACATTTATTGTTTTTCTAAAAAGAAATAAAAAATTATAAAAAAAGCTTGACAAGAAAAATTAGGCCATGCAAATTCTTATTCTAAATAAAATAAGAGGGTGTTGATTTGCTACAACGCACAACGCACAACGCACAACGCACAACGCACAACGCACAACGCACAACGCACAACGCACAACGCACAACGCAC
>WQYY01000097.1 GCA_009780995.1 Desulfuromonadales bacterium | reverse complement strand
TTTGTCCTGGTCGGTGCCGCCATCAAATTTGACTTTTCAATAACAGAGGCACTCTATGCCGTCTTATTGATTGTGGTAGCCTTGTGTATCGGACGTTTTATCGGTGTGCTCCTATGCTTGATACACACGCCGTTTACAGCTCGCGAAAAATTGTTTTGCGTGATTTCATATATGCCAAAGGCAACGGTACAGGCTGCGATCGGTGCAATTCCGCTCACGCAAGGCGTGAATGCCGGAAGTGTGATTTTGATAGTTGCAGTTATTGCGATTCTGGTTACTGCTCCATTGGGTGATATTTTGGTACATGTAACATACAAAAAACTACTTTTGAAAGCCTAAAGAAAATTAACCACAAAGGACACAAAGTTTTTCACAAGGGACACTATTTTTGTTTTTTTGTGTTCTTTGTGTATCCCTTTGTGTTCTTCTCTTATATTAGTTATGAAAAGAAAATCATTTCTCGGGCAAATTTGGAAGCCGTTAAATAAAACCGTGATTCCTCACAGAGGCCACAGAGAAATTCTTAAAAAATAAGGTTTGCTTTTCTCAGTGAACTCTGTGTCTCTGTGAGAAACAAAAAAAGGTTTAAGGAGAAAAACGTTTTAAAATTGATATGTTAATACGTATAATTTAAATTAAATATTTAACTTTATTTTAGCTGATTCAATTCCTTTAACAGAGTCTCTACATCCAGCCCATGAGCATTACACCCTTGTTCTAAAGATTCATGCTGTGCTCCCATACACCCTATACAACCGAGATTGAATTTTTTCAAAACTTTAAGAACTTCCGGATTTGATCTGATAGCTTCTTCGAAAGTCATATCTTTTGTAAATTTTCCCATTTTATCTCCTTTTGTTACTCGTATTTTATATCTGTTATCTCGTATTCTTTAAGACCTGACGGGACCTTAACCCTCACAGTATCGTCCAATCTATGTCCTATAAGAGCTTTTCCTACCGGAGATGTGCATGAAATCTTACCGACCTTTATATCTGCTTCTTCTTCACCAACTATTTTATAGGTAACTTCTTCATCATTTTGAGTATCATAAAGAGTTATTGTAGCTCCGAAAACAACCTTATCAGGTGTTAAGTTCGCAAGGTCAACAACATATGCCCTGGCCAGTTTATCCTGTAGCTCGTTTATACGCCCTTCAATGAAGCCTTGCTTATTTTTAGCAGCATCATACTCTGCATTTTCCGAAAGATCGCCGTGGGCGCGGGCTTCTGCGATATCCTGAATTACCTGTGGGCGCTCTTCCCTTATAAGACGTTTAAGCTCTTCCTGAAGAATGTCAAAACCTTCTTTTGTCATGGGGACGGTATGAGGCATTATCTCTGCTCCTTATAAAAACTGACGGGGCAGTTATATAAAAATATAACCACCCCGGATTTATCAAAATGAATTTGTAAAACTTTTAAATTACATATTCCTGCAGCGGTTTTACGTCAAATTCTTCATTGCGCAATGCTGATATTCCGTCAGCTGCCGCTCTGGCGCCTGCTATTGTTGTAAAATATGTTATTCCGTGAATCAAAGTTTCCCTGCGAATGGAGAATGAATCTGCTACAGCTTGCGGTCCGTGGGTAGTGTTTATAACCATAGCAATTTCACCATTTTTAATGGCATCAACGATATGAGGCCTTCCCTCAGCTACTTTATTTATTGTTTTAACTTCTATCCCTTTTTCTCTCAGAAAAGAAGCGGTTCCTCGTGTTGCCACTATTTTGAAGTCATTACTATAGAGCTTTTGGGCTATGTATACAAGATGTTTTTTATCGTCATCCTTAACGCTTATAAAAACAGTCCCTTTTGTCGGCAGTTTGCAGCCGGCACCAAGCTGGGCTTTTGCATAAGCTTTTGGGAAAGAATCGTCAATTCCCATAACTTCTCCGGTTGATTTCATTTCAGGTCCCAGTATTGTGTCAACTCCCGGAAATTTCACAAATGGAAATACAGATTCTTTTACCGCAAAATGATTTATTTTAACTTCATCAGATATTCCCTGCTCTTTCAAACTTTTACCGGCCATTATCTTTGCTGCAATCTTTGCCAGAGGTCGCCCCGTCGCTTTTGAAACAAAAGGTGACGTTCTTGAAGCTCTTGGGTTTACTTCAAGAATAAATACTTCATCACCTTTAAGGGCATATTGAACGTTCATAAGCCCTTTTACATTCAATTCAATTGCCATAAGCTTTGTTTGCCGCCGTATTTCATCAAGAACTTCTCCGGAAAGAGTGTGTGGCGGAAGGCTGCAGGCTGAATCCCCTGAGTGGATTCCTGCTTCTTCAATATGTTCCATTATTCCGCCGATAACCACATCCGTACCATCACAAAGGGCGTCCACATCTATTTCTATGGCCTGATCCAGAAACTTGTCTATCAGTATCGGATGTTCCGGAGATGCCTTTACCGCCGTCTGCATGTAACGCCGGAGGTTATCAACATCATATACAATCTCCATTGCCCTGCCACCGAGAACGTATGAGGGACGTACAACAACCGGATAGCCTATTCTTTCAGCTACCGCTTCTGCCTCCTGAAATGAACGGGCAGTCCCGTTTTCAGGCTGTTTAAGTTTCAGTTTATGAAGCATCTCCTGGAATCTTTCCCTGTCTTCCGCTCTGTCGATTGAATCCGGAGATGTTCCTATAATAGGGACTCCTGCTTTTTCAAGGGAAACGGCAAGTTTTAAAGGAGTTTGGCCTCCAAATTGTACAATAACTCCTGTCGGCTTTTCAATATCAACGATTGAGAGAACATCTTCATATGTAAGCGGTTCAAAATAAAGGCGATCTGATGTGTCATAATCTGTTGAGACGGTTTCAGGATTACAGTTGACCATAATTGTTTCAAAACCGTCTTCTTCCAACGCAAAAACGCCATGAACGCAACAGTAATCGAACTCTATCCCCTGTCCTATTCTGTTCGGCCCCCCGCCTAATATCATTATTTTCTTTCTGTTACTTACTTCCGCTTCACACTCCTCTTCATAGGTTGAGTATAAATAGGGAGTATAAGCTACAAATTCCGCAGCGCATGTGTCGACTCTCTTGAATACAGGTTTTAAGCCGAGAGATAATCTTAATTCTCTTATTTTTTCTTCTGTTTTACCCCAGAGTTTAGCAATAAATTTATCTGAGAATCCGTACTGTTTGGCCTGTTTCATTATTTCATAGAGGTTTTCAGAAGCTCCGTTTTCAGGAGAAGCTTTTTTCAACTCTTTTTCTTTATCTATAATTTGTTTGATATTGTGTAAGAACCATTGATCTATTGTCGTCATATCAAAAACTTCAGAAACGGTCATTCCGGAGCGGAAAGCATCACCGATGTACAGCAAACGGTCGGCATTAGGGGTTCTGAGTTTCTTGAGGAGAAGTTGTTGGTCTTTATCCGATAGCGCTTTTCTGGTTTCATCGCTAATATCAAACAGTATTGAATCAAATCCTGAGAGACCTGTTTCAAGGGAACGAAGAGCCTTTTGCAGAGACTCTTTGAATGTCCTCCCTATTGACATAACCTCCCCTACAGATTTCATCTGGGTTGTAAGCGTGGCGTCTGCGGCAGGAAATTTCTCAAAAGTGAAACGTGGTATCTTTGTTACAACGTAGTCAATAGTCGGTTCAAAGCAGGCTGAAGTCTCCTTTGTTATGTCATTTACAATTTCGTCCAGCCGATACCCTACGGCCAGTTTGGCGGCAATTTTCGCTATAGGAAAACCTGTTGCCTTTGATGCCAGAGCTGAAGACCGTGAAACTCTTGGGTTCATTTCAATAACAACAAGACGCCCGTCAACAGGGTTTACTCCGAACTGTATATTTGATCCGCCTGTGTCTACCCCTATTTCACGGATAATTTTAAGAGAAGCGTCTCGTAATATCTGATACTCCTTATCCGTTAATGTTTGTGCAGGGGCTATTGTAATAGAGTCTCCGGTATGAACTCCCATAGGGTCAAGATTTTCAATGGAGCAGATAATTACGACATTATCAGCAGTGTCCCGCATTACTTCAAGCTCAAACTCTTTCCACCCTATAACAGATTCTTCAACAAGAATTTCATTTGTCGGGGAGGCTTCGATCCCCGCAAGAGTCATTCTTTCATACTCTTCCATATTGTAAGCTATACCGCCGCCTGTTCCTCCGAGGGTGTATGATGGCCTGATAATAGCAGGAAAACCAACTATTTTAACGACTTCCATAGCTTCATCCCTGTTATGGGCAAAACCAGAATTCGGAAGTCCCAGGCCGATTTTTTCCATGGCTGCTTTGAAGAGCGTACGGTCCTCTGCTTTTTTTATGGCAGGGAGTTTGGCTCCGATAAGCTCTACTCCAAACTTGTCCAGAACTCCCATCTCAGCAACGGCTACTGCCGTATTAAGTGCGGTTTGGCCGCCTAATGTGGGGAGTAAGGCATCAGGCCGCTCTTTTTCAATAATTTTTGCAAGAACGTCAGGAGTAACAGGCTCTACATATGTCCTGTCAGCAAAATCAGGATCAGTCATTATTGTGGCCGGGTTACTGTTTAAAAGAACGACCTGGTAGCCCTCTTCTTTCAAGGCTTTACATGCCTGTGTTCCTGAGTAGTCAAATTCACACGCCTGGCCGATAACAATGGGGCCTGCGCCGATAATAAGTATTTTTTTGAGGTCTGTTCGTTTTGGCATTACTTCTCCTTCAGCTGATTATTGATAACGCTTTTTTGTACAACAGTTGACGGTCTGCAAGGCCGTTTGTTCCGCCATTAATAACTTTGGTTGCTCCTGTGATATCTTTTTTGTCAGCATAAGCATTGAGATTATGCGTTGACCAGAACCAGCAAGCAGACTCTACAGCCCCTTCTTTGGTTTCCAGATATTGGGGTATCTCTTCAATAGGTTTGTTAATAACCTTGGCAAAGGCTTTGTAATTATCTTTTCCTGTCAGTTGTATTACTCCGCGTCCTCTGTATTGCCAGCCGTCGCCACTGGCCTCGTCGCCGTTTCCCATACGATTGGCATAAGCCCTGTTGGCTATTTTTTCAGGCTGACGGGCGTATTGAGGAGCAATTGAAGATGGAAAGCGCGAAGGCCATGTTTTAGTTAGAGCCTCGGCGCTGTAGTTTAAATTCTCTTTCACTGCTGTAAACCCCATTGATTCATGGCCGCACTGGGCGAGAAAAGCTGCTATGCGCAATGGCGTGGTGATCTTATATTCGGGTAAAACCGTATTTAATGCTGAAACCCAGGCATCCGCCTCTTTGTTGGCCGGGAAAAGCTTTTTAAACTGCTCTATTGTGATTGCCATGAAAAATTTACCTCCGTTAAAAGCAAGCTGTAATTCGATATTGAGGTCACTATTTCTTATTCTGGCTTTCTATGTACTGCTGAAGGATTGTAAAAGGAACTGAGCCATCTGTAACCAGGCAGAAGCTCTGACTCCAGAAATGCCCTTTCCAGAGCTTTTCCGTAATATTCGGAAATTCCTTTTTCAAAAGACGGCTCGACACGCTTTTGTATACTTTCAAGAACTTGGTTATCTCTGTTTTCGGCTGGGCTTTAAACAGGATATCCAGATGGTCTGGCTCGTAGTTCCACTCTTGCAGGGCTATTTTGTATTTCGGCGCGATCTGCTGAAAAATTTCCTTTGCCCGATTAGAAAGTGCGTCATTAAACACTTCACGTCTCTGCTTTACAACAAGTATAAGGCGGTAAGAGAGCAGGAACACTGAATGTATATTTTTATCTAATTCCAAGGCAGAATTCCCTTCCGCATTAATTCGATTGATTATATTTTTAACCTATCAGATGAGGTAACACCTGAGCTGAGCTCTATTCGATTGATTTATTTTTCGGGGCGCTGAGAGCGTTACCCCCTTGTATAGTCATATATGCCGAAGCCTGTGTGTCGTGTATCGTTTGATCGTAGGGGCGGCCATTGGCCGTCCGGCCTTTCAGAATGCCAGATGTGCCTCCCCTACATATAATGGCTTGAAAAGCCGAATATTAATAACCGCAGGTCAACGACCTGCGGGAACAAGATAAATACAATGTCTGCCTGAAAGGCAGGACTTTCTTTGCTGTTCCTTATTGGAAAGCGAAGGGCAGCAGGGTCTTGCCTTTCAGGCAAGTGAATTATCCGTAGGTCGTTGACCTACGGTTATGAAAATCAAGCCCTGTCGGGCTAAAACTTCCTTTAACTACTCTATCTGTTTATTCGATTGATTATATTTTTAACCTGTTAGCTGAGGTATTACCTGAGCTAACCTATTTTCGATTGATTTAAATTGTTTACTGTAATCAGTTTTAAACCTGTTCTCTTTCTCTCTCAAGCTCCTGTATCCAACCGTTTTCAAATCCGTACCTCTCAATAGCTTCTACCGCAACATCATACTCCGAATGATTCAATTCACGGTTGATACTATTATCTTGATTTGCCCTATT
>WQYY01000096.1 GCA_009780995.1 Desulfuromonadales bacterium | reverse complement strand
GCTCTGCTTACGGAATCGGGACAATCTTCTCTGGTAAGTCCTGCCAAGGCATGAACTGCTGCTATTTTCATCTCTTCATTTATTGTCGTTGCTCTTACATCAAGAGCTCCACGGAATATAAAGGGGAAACCCAGTACGTTATTAACCTGGTTTGGGTAATCAGAACGTCCTGTTGCGACCAGAACGTCTCCCCTTACTGCAAGGGCCTCTTCAGGAGTTATTTCAGGATCAGGATTTGCCATGGCAAAAATGATAGGATTTGGAGACATTGAGCGGACCATTGCAGGTGTAAAAGCGCCTTTTGAAGAGAGCCCGAAAAGTACATCCGCTCCAACAACAGCTTCTTCTAAGGTGCGCAGTGAAGTATCAATGGCAAATTTCTCTTTGTATGGATTCATCCCTTCTTTACGCCCTTTGTAGAGAACGCCCTTAGTATCACACATTATAATGTTTTCAGGTTTTAAACCCATAGATATTACAAGGTTTGCACATGCAACGGCTGATGCTCCCGCGCCGTTAACAACCAGTTTTACATTTTCTATTTTTTTATCTACAAGAATAAGGGCGTTTAAAAGGCCTGCTGCTGAGATAATTGCCGTACCATGCTGATCGTCGTGAAAAACCGGTATATTCATGGTCTCTTTCAGCTTTTCTTCAATATAAAAACATTCAGGGGCTTTTATATCTTCAAGATTGATTCCGCCAAATGTCGGTTCTAAAAGCTGGCAGGCTTTTATTACATCGTCCGGATCCTGAGAGTCGATTTCAATATCAAATACATCAATATCTGCAAAACGTTTGAAAAGAATCCCTTTTCCTTCCATAACAGGTTTTCCAGCGAGAGCTCCTATGTTGCCAAGGCCAAGAACAGCCGTTCCGTTTGATACAACTGCTACCAAATTTCCTTTTGCCGTGTATTCGTAGGCATCCTCAGGATTTTTTGCAATTTCAAGGCATGGTTCAGCGACTCCGGGGGAATAAGCAAGAGAAAGATCCCGAGCAGTTTGGCATGGCTTTGTCGGGACTACTTCTATTTTACCTTTACGACCGCTTGAATGGTATTCGATAGAATTTATACTACTTATAGTTTTTTTCATCTTCAATCCTTTACCCAGAATTTAGCCGTTGTTTTTGACTCGTATTCTGTGGTTTTTTAAAGATATAATACTACTTCAAAGTTAGGGAAAAACTACTTCCATCATTTTAGGCTGTCAAGTTTTTTGTACGGCTTCCGCTTTTTGCACCCAACTGTGTTGGCTGCGTTGCAAGCTTTTGGCTTATCCAGTGTGGAGTGTTAAGAGTGGAGTGTGGAGTAATTTTAGCCCGACAGGGCTTGATTTTCATAACCGCAGGTCAACGACCTGCGGCTGACCAATCCAATCATACTCCTGCCTGAAAGGCAGAACTAATCAATGACTGCCTGCATTGCTTTCATAAAGTCCTGCCTTTCAGGCAGATATTGTATTTATTCTGTTTCCGCAGGCCAACGGCCTGCGGTTATGAAAATTTGGCTTTTCAAGCCCATAAAAGCCTCTGCCATCGGATGCGTAAAAACCTATTAATTCAGGTGTATCTTAGGCTTACAGGTTTTTGCTTTTTATAAAGGTTTAGTTAGGTTTAAGTCTTACAAATATATAAATTTTCGGGTATATTCAGCTAAAAATTTTAGCTTTGGTATAATATTGTTTTGAAAGGTAAATAGCTTATGGAGCGGATATGGGCACCTTGGCGTATGGAGTATATTTTGAATAGTGATAAACCTGATGGCTGCATATTCTGCTTTGAACATAAGCCTGAAGAGATGCGTGAAAGGCTTGTTCTTGCCCGTACCAAGTTTTCTATCGTCATGCTTAACAGGTATCCCTATACAAGCGGACATCTCCTTATAGCTCCGCTTAACCACACTGCTGAGCTTGATGACCTGTCAGAAGAGGGCCTCTTTGATCTTTTCCAAACTACCCGTATTGCCAAGAGGCTTTTATTTGAGATTGCCGGACCTGACGGATGCAATATAGGGATGAATCTTGGGAAGTCTGCCGGAGCCGGTGTTGCTGAACATATGCATGTTCATATTGTTCCGCGGTGGAACGGGGATACGAATTTTATGACAGTAATACCTGATATAAGGATTATGCCTGAAAATCTGAAGGATACATATGACAGATTTTTTCCGCTGTTTAATAAAACTTTTACAGAAATGGCTTAAATGAAAAATAGTGAAACTTCCTCTACAACTATTGCGCTTGATATTGGCGGAACCAGTATCCGCTCTGCTTTGGTCAGATCTGAAGGTACCATTTTATTCCGTAATTATGTTGAAACTCCAACTAAAGACTCAGAAAGTTTTTTTTCCGTAATTAAAGAAGAGGTAGATTTTCTTAAAGCCAGAGCAAAAGCCCTTGGTTTAGGGGTCAAGTCTGTAGGGGTAGGGTTTCCCGGACTTATTGATAATAACGGGATAGTCAGCTCTTCAGTTAATCTAAAGATTCTCCAGAAATACAATCTTCAAAAAATTTTTGAAGATGCTTTTGGGCTGGAAGTTGCTATTCTTAATGATGCCAATGCGGCGGCTTTGGGGGAGAAGCATTACGGTGCCGGAAGACTGTATAGTAACATCCTGCATCTTACTCTTGGAACAGGTGTAGGGAGCGGTCTGATTCTGAACGGAGAGTTATGGAGTGGCAGTGATGGAGTTGCTGCGGAGTATGGGCATATAACTGTTGAACCTGAAGGGGTTATATGCGGTTGCGGAAATCACGGATGTCTGGAAGAGTATGCTTCTGCAACTGCGGTTTCAAGAATGATGCAGGAGAAAACGGGTATTTTGATGACTGCGGAAAAAGTTTCTGAAGCGGCCAGAAAAGGGGATACTGATGCTCTTTCTGTTTTTGAGAATGTCGGACGTTACTTAGGGATAGCTTCTGCGTCAGCGGTGAATTTTTTAAACCTTGACGCGATAATTTTTGGCGGGGGTTTGGCTGAAAGTTTTGATCTTTTTGAGAAGAGAGTAGTCAGGGAGATAAATGAGAGGGCTTTTGAAATTCCTGCAAAGCGTGTGAAGGTTCTAAAAGGTTTTCTCGGAAATGATGCACCTCTTTTAGGGGTTGCTTTTTTTAGATGACGCAGGCTTTTGGCCATATCTGAAATAGTGTGAAGAGTGAAGTGTGGAGTTAAACCCACCAAATAAAGGGCTGCACGTAGGGGCGGCAACCTGCCGCCCGTTGTTTCATTGATTGCGGTCGCGGGCGGCAGGTTGCCGCCCCTACGCAAATACGACACGACAGAAGCAATGATGAATTAAATCAAGGAGGGTAAGGGTGAAGAAAGTTTTATTAGCCATTTTATTAGCTACTACTATGCCTTCTATAGTTTCAGCAGCTTCGCAGCAGGTGATTTCGGATTCTTCTATATCAAATGTAATTGTGTATGCTGACAGGGCATTAGTAACACGCTCTGTAAACCTGAATTTAGCCCCTGGGACAAATCTTATTACCTTTACAGGGCTTCCTGTCACCATTGCTGAAGATTCTATCCGGGCAGAGGGGAAAGGTACCGGAAAAGCCAGAATATCCGGCCTAACAGTTCAGAACGCCTTTTTAGACAAGATTCAGGATAAGAAAGTCCAGGAGTTGGAAGATGAAATTGCTAAGCTTAATCAGAGTATAGCTGCAATAGATGCAAGACGGGCTGCCCTTACATCTCAACGGAGTTTTGTGGATTCCATACGTGTAGGCTGGGGGCAGCGAATATCAAAGGATCTTACCTCAAAAGCTCCTACAACGGCTGAACTGGCAGAGTTAAGCAAGTTTATAGGAAATGATGTGTATAGTATAGAAGAGCAGAAAGCAGCTCTTGAGGTGGAGAAAAAACCTCTCCAGGATAAGCTTGATGCGCAAACAGATCTTCTTAATCAAACATTAGGTGAGCGTAAAAAAGAGGTACGTACAGTTGAAGTAGCTGTCGATGCTCCAAAAGCAATGGACTTTACGATGAATCTTTCATATCTGGTAAATCAGGCTATATGGATGCCCTCTTATGATCTGCGCCTCGCGAGTGACGGTAAAAGCGCTGAATTTGTATATAAAGGAATTGTGCAGCAGAGAAGCGGTGAAGATTGGAAAGGTGTTAATTTGTCCCTCTCTACAGCAGCTCCTGCAGTAGGAGGAGCTCCCCCTGAAATGTCTCCGTGGTCTGTTCAACTGTATGAACCCCCGCAATATTATGAAAAAAGCCGTATGAGAGTGGTTAAAGAAGCTCCTGCACTTGCTGCTGAACTTACTGAGGATAAGGATTATAAAAATGCTGATCAAGCGGCAGAGGTTCTTACAGCGCAAATTCGGGAAGGTCAGACTTCAGTTCTTTTTAATATCCCAACGCCGGTCAATGTTCCTGCTGACGGAACACGTAAATCCAATGTTATTGCGATAGAGAATATACCGGTTGTTGCGGAGTATTTTACAATTCCTAAAGTTTCCCAAAGAGTTTATCTCAGGTCAAAGGTTACCAATACAAGCCAGTATCCCATCTTACCTGGGGAAGCCAATATATTCAATGATACAGCTTTTGTAGGCAGGGCTCAGCTTAAAGGTGTTGCCAGTGGTGAGAAGTTTGATATGTTCTTTGGGGCTGATGAAAGAATAAAGGTTAAACGGACTGAGAACAGAGTTGAAAAAAGAGGGGGGATACTTTCCAATAACAGGGTAAGCTGGGTATGCAGTATAGAGCTTGAAAACTATAAAAATGAGAATGTAGCAGTAGAGGTTCAGGATCAGATGCCTGTGTCAGGCAACAAGGAGATTAAAGTTTCCCTTGAAAATGCAGGAATAAAGCCTGATGAGATAAAGGATGACGGCACAATAATCTGGAAGGTTAATCTTAAGGCCGGAGAAAAACTGAAAATACCTTTTGAGATAGTGGTTGAATATCCCAAGGATAGGCAGGTTTCAGGGGTATAAAGTGTGGAGTTTGAAGTGTGAAGAGTGGAGTTAATTATAATTTCACACTCCACACTCCACACTCCACACTTCACACTGCTGTTATAATGCTGGTTGTTTTACTGACCGCTCATTCATGGAATCCAGCCTGTTAAGAGCGTTTACATAAGCCTTAGCAGAGGCTTCTATAATATCTGTGGAAGATCCCCTTCCTGTAACAGTTTTTTTGCCATTGCTTATTTTTATTGTTACTTCGCCTTGGGCGTCAGTTCCCCCTGTAATTGAGCCTACATTGTAGGTAACCAATTTCGCATTACAATTTGTAAGCTTTTTTATGGCTTTTAATGTTGCATCAACAGGCCCATCGCCTAATTCAGCTGTTCTTGCAGGAGCTCCATCAATTTCAAGCTGTACTGTTGCAGTCGCGACAGCAAAAGAACCGCAAGTTACGGTAATATGCTCAAGCTTGTACTTATCTTCAGACTGCCCGGTCTCTTCGATCATTATAGCGTCAAGGTCTTCGTCAAAAACCTCTTTTTTCAGATCTGCCAAGGCTTTGAAACGTTCAAAAGCGCCGTTCAATTCCTTTTCGTTAAGTTCATATCCTAATTCTTCCATACGTTTTTTAAAGGCGTGACGTCCTGAGTGTTTCCCAAGTACAAGAGAGCTTGTTTTCAGACCAACAGATTCAGGGGTCATTATTTCATATGTGGATCTCTCCATCAGCATACCGTGCTGATGTATGCCCGCTTCATGGGCGAAGGCGTTTGCGCCCACAATGGCTTTATTAGGCTGAACAGCAACTCCTGTAATTGTTGAGAGAAGCCGGCTTGAAGGTGTAATCTGCTCTGTCGCTATGTCTGTCTTGTATGGAAGTATGTCAGGTCTTGTTCTGAGAATCATAACGAATTCTTCAAGAGAGCAGTTTCCCGCGCGCTCTCCAATACCGTTTACTGTGCATTCTACCTGTCCTGCTCCTGCCTGTACGGCAGCTACTGAGTTTGCCACAGCAAGGCCGAGGTCATTGTGGCAGTGCACCGAAATTACTGCCTGATCAATATTGGCAACATTATCTTTCAGATATTTTATAATGTTGAAATACTCAAAAGGTATTGTATAGCCTACCGTGTCCGGTATGTTGACTGTTGTTGCCCCCGCGTCAATAACTGCCGCGACTATTTCGGCAAGAAACGGTAGCCGGGTTCTCACAGCGTCTTCACAGGAAAACTCAACATTAGGCGTATATTTTTTGGCGTGTTTTACACCTTTTACCGCGGCTTTCAAAACTTCCGCCGGCTCCATTTGCAGTTTATACTTCATATGTATATCTGAAGTGGCTATAAAGGTATGAATCCATGCCCTATCTTTGGCATACTTAAGCGCTTCCCACGCGCGGTCTATATCTTTTACACTTGAGCGGCAGAAGCCTGCTATTCCAACCCTTTTTATTGTTTGAGCAATCTTCTTAACAGCTTCAAAATCCCCTTCTGAGGCTATTGGAAAACCGGCTTCAATAATGT
>WQYY01000095.1 GCA_009780995.1 Desulfuromonadales bacterium | reverse complement strand
CTATCTGCTTTGGCTTTACCTCCGGTTTTTTAGGCAAGATAATAGTTAAAACCCCTTTGTCGCATTTTGCTCCAATATTGTCTTTGTCAATTGTTTGCGGAAGAGAAAAACTTCTCTGGAAGTTGCCGAAATGCCTTTCAACCCTGTAGTAGTTTTCTTTTCTCACTTCTGTTGAGTGTTTACGTTCACCTTTTATTGTAAGGGTGTTGTCTTCAATCTTTACTTCAATATCTTTCTGGTCAATATCCGGCACTTCAGCTTTTATAACTACGGAGTTTTCATCTTCGTAAATATCTACTGCCGGTTGCCATGCCCCTTCTTTTAACTCTTCTCCGAATTCCTTTGCCCAGGTAAGATCAAGCATGCAATTCATCTGCTCCTGCATGGCATGAAGGTCTTTGAAAGGATTGTATTTTACTATAGCCATATCGTCACCTCTCTAATTTAATCGCTGTATAGAATAAATATAAAAATAGTTTTCAAAAAATCAAGGGACTGTGCCTTTCTTTTAATCTGAACCTTATATTAGCCTGTTATCGGAAATTGTGTTAAATTAACATCAATATGATTGATAAAATATTGCCACAGTTTCGGTTCCGGAGGGGCTATGCTGACTTATAAAGTTATTGAGTTAAGTTCTGTAACTGAGGATTCTATTGAAAACGCCATAAATGAGTGGGTAGCAAAGGGGTGGAATTTTGTCACGATATATTTTGCTATGCGTGAGTCTCAACGGCGTCCTTCTATGGCCTTTTTGATGTTCACTTCAGGGGATACCAATTCAAAAACCAAGACTGATAAGGTAGTACCGATTCATCCTGAGTAATATCCTGTTTTTTTGAATAATACTTTTTTGTGGGTTATTAAATGACAACTAAAACTCTGTACCTTATTGACGGTTCTTCCTATATTTACCGCGCCTATTATGCAATCCGTAACCTTACCTCTCCCTCAGGTTTCCCTGTAAATGCCCTTTATGGCTTTACTAATATGCTTTTAAAAGTTTTAAGGGAAAGGAATCCTGATTATGTGGCAGTTGTTTTTGACGCCAGCAGAATCACCTTCCGTACAGAAATTTATCCTGAGTATAAGGCTAACCGGATAGCAATGCCTGATGATCTACGGCAGCAGATAGAGCCTATTAAGGAGATGGTTAAAGCTTTTAATATCCCTGCTATTGAAATGCAGGGGTTTGAGGCTGACGATATTATCGGGACTATCGCAAAAAGGAATGCCGGCGAAGAGATGCAGATCATGGTTGTGACCGGCGATAAAGACCTTATGCAGATTGTTACTGATAATGTAAGGCTTCTGGATACAATGAAAGACAAGGAGAGCGGTATTGCTGAGGTTAATGAGCGTTTTGGAGTGGGGCCTGACAAGGTAATTGATATCCTTGGCTTAGCCGGAGACACGTCTGACAATATACCAGGGGTCCCTGGAATAGGGGAGAAAACAGCCATAAAGCTTATTCAGGATTTCGGTTCTTTGGATCAGCTTTTGGAAAGAACTTCCGAGATAAAGGGGAAAACAGGGGAACGGCTTACTGAGTTTGCGGAACAGGCGCGACTTTCAAGGGTTTTGGCAACAATCAATTGTGATGTTCCTCTTGAGTATGAGCTAAAAGATTTTTCTTCTTCAGAGCCGGATAATAAACATTTGGCAGAAATTTTCAAAGAGTATGGCTTTACAAGCCTTATGAAAGAGCTTACGAGTCAGGCGACTTTAACCAGAGAAAATTATAAAGCAATTACTGATAAAAGCAGTTTCAATAAGCTTATGACGGATATGAAGAGAGCAGAATCTTTTGCTGTTGATCTCGAAACCACAAGCCTGAACGTGCTTGAAGCGGAAATAGTAGGGATTTCTGTTGCCTTTAGAGAGCATGAGGCTTTTTATATCCCTGTTGGCCATATATCAGTATCAGATAAGGAAGAAACAGGGTTGTTTGCAGAAAATGTCACAGGGAAAAAGCTTTTAGACGGGCAGCTTCTTCTGTCTGAAGTTTTAGAAGAGCTTAAGCCTGTTTTGGAAGAGCCCGGCAGGCGGATTATCGGTCAGAACCTGAAATATGATTATCAGGTATTCAGACGTTATGACATTACAATAGCCTCTATCTGGTGCGATACCATGATAGCCGCGTATCTCAATAATCCTTCAAGACAGAGCCATGGCCTGGACTCTCTTGCCATTGAATATCTTGATCATAAGATGATGAGCTACAGTGATGTAGTTGGTAAAGGGAAGGAGCAGAAGAATTTTGCAGAGGTGGATATTGAGACTGCAACCGCCTATTCTTGCGAAGATTCCGATGCAGCATATCTTTTGCATAAAATTCTTATGCCCAAGGTTGAAAGCAAAGGAATGCTCCCTCTTTTCAACGATCTTGAAATCCCTTTAGTTACTATTCTCGCGGAGATGGAGCTTACAGGGGTTAAGTTGGATATGCGGCTCCTTGCAGAGATGTCGAATTCCTTTGGGAAGAAACTTATATCCCTTGAAAAACAGATATGTGATTTTGCAGGGGAAGAATTTAATATTAACTCTCCTAAACAGCTTGGGGAGATACTCTTTGTTAAGTTGAAGCTTCCTGTTGGGAAAAAAACAAAGACAAAAACAGGGTGGTCTACCAATGTTGAGGAGCTTGAAAGGCTCGCGGGAGAGGGGAGTGAAATAGCTGCTTTACTTCTGGAATATCGAGGAATTGCCAAACTTAAATCCACCTATACTGATGCTCTGCCAAAGCTTACTGAAAAGAAAGGCAGAGTACATACATCATATAACCAGGCTGTTACCAGTACAGGCCGTCTTTCGTCTTCTGAGCCTAATCTACAGAATATCCCTGTAAGAACAGAAGGGGGACGAATGATACGGCATGCCTTTATTGCTGAAAAGGGGTGTAAAATAGTTTCGGCAGATTACTCCCAGATAGAGCTCAGGGTACTTGCCCATCTCTCCCAGGACAGGGTTTTCTGCGACGCTTTTGCAAATGATCAGGATATTCATACAAGAACCGCCAGCGAGGTTTTTGGTCTTTTTCCTGAAATGGTAACCCAGGATATGAGAAGGCAGGCAAAAACCATAAATTTTGGTGTTATATATGGTCAAAGCGCATTTAGCCTGGCAAAGCAGTTAGGTGTTGCCAGGAAGGTAGCGGAAGATTTTATTGATACCTATAAAGCCCGTCATAGCGGTGCAATTGCTTTTCTTGAAAGCTGTGTAAAAGAGGCGGAAGAGAAAGGGTATGTTACGACTCTTTTAGGAAGGCGGCTTCCCATTCCAGATATAGGAAGCAGTAACTTTAATATCAGGTCTTTTGCCCAGAGAAACGCTATAAATTATCCTATTCAGGGGTCTGCGGCTGATATAATAAAAAAAGCTATGGTGAATATAGATGCAAGGCTGAAGAAGGAAGATATAAAAAGCCGGCTTATAATGCAGGTTCATGATGAGCTGGTTTTTGAAGTTCCTGATGATGAGCTTCTTTATATGGAACAGTTTATTAAGAGTGAAATGGAGAATGCAGTCAAACTTACGGTTCAACTTAAGGTTGATGTTAATCATGGGGATAACTGGAGTGAAGCTCATTAGCGCCGGAGGGTTTTTATGAAAAGGATATATAAAAGGAGATCAAAAAAAGTCGGTACGCCACCCGGCACTCTCATTCATATCGGAGAAGAGCAATTAGCCCCTACAAAAGTTGATATGGTAGTTTATAACAAAGATCAAGTGACTTTCAGCCAGCCTGACCTTTCAACAGATGCGGCATGTATTGTTCCACCCAAAGATTCCTCGGTTTTGTGGGTTAATATGGATGGAGTATCTGAGCTTCCGCCCTTAAAAAAGCTTGGAGAGTGTTTTGGTATTCACCCTCTTGTACTTGAAGATATTGTGGATACTGCCCAGCGGCCAAAAGCGGAAGAGTATAGTAACTACTTATTTGTACTCCTTAAGATGCTAAAACCCGGAGATGACGGCGTAAAGGGTGAACAGGTAAGTATAATTCTTGGCGATAATTGGGTACTTACGTTTCAGGAAGGCCTTAGTAAAGATATATTTAATCCTATAAAAGAGCGATTGGAAAACAGTCAGCTGCGTTTAAGGTCTCAAGGTGCGGATTATCTTGTTTATGGGCTTATGGATATCATTGTTGATAATTATTTTCTGGTTTTAGACAGTGTGGCCGACAATATTGAAATTCTTGAAGAAGAGCTTATGGATAGCCCGACCCCTAAGACTCTTGCAGCCATTTATAACCAGAAACGCGAGCTTCTTTTTCTTCATAAATCTATATGGCCTCTCAGGGAGGTGATAAGCAGCCTTTACAGGCAGGAAGCTCCGCAGATACAGGGGAGTACCATTGTTTACCTGAGAGATCTGTACGACCATACAATTCAAGTTATTGAGACTGTTGAAACTCTCAGAGATATGCTTTCAGGAATGCTTGATATTTACCTTTCCAGCGTAAGCAACAAAATGAACGGGATAATGAAAGTCCTCACAATTATAGCGACAATATTTATGCCTATTACGTTTATTGTGGGGCTTTACGGAATGAATTTTAAGAATATGCCGGAGCTTGAGTGGCCATGGGGGTATCCTGCCGTACTGATACTTATGTTGGTTATTGTTATAGCGATGGTGATATTTTTTAGGCGGAAAGATTGGATTTGATAAATTATGACACAGGCTTTTGAGCTGTAGGCAAGGATGTAGGGGCGCGATTTATCGCGCCCTGTAGCGGCCTCTATTTACATAAACGATTACAATGTGGGCGCGATAAATCGCGCCCCTACGGAAGCAACGCAGCATATGGCCAAAAGCGCCACATAATAGATGACAAAAAGCGGAAGCCTTATAAGGCATATATAGCGGGAAGATTTCTCCAATACCCCATATAATCCATTCCACATCCGAAAAGGAACCTGTCAGGGGCTTCTAATCCTGTGAAATCTGCTTTTATCTTTGGCAATACTTTTCTGTTATGCTGTTTATCTATAAGAACTGCAGTAAATACCTCTTTTGCCCCTGTTTCTTCGCAATACTCTTTTATAGTCTGGAGAGTGATGCCTTCATCCAGAATGTCGTCAATAAGGAGTATTGTCCGGTTTTTAAGGTTTCCTGTCGGGGCGACTTCCCACTTTATATCCTTCCCTTTTATGGCGTTTCCGTAGCGTGTGGCGTGTATATAGCTTATCTCAAGCGGGAAAGAAAGTTTTGATAAAAGCCTCCCTGATATTATAAGGCCTCCGTTCATTATACAGAAGCAGATCGGGCTTTTATTTTTCAACTGTTTTGTGATTTCTTCAGCCATTTTATCTATGGCTATTTCTACCTCTTCAGGCGAATAGAGAAGTTCCGCATTCTTTAGAGCTAATCTAGCCTTTGCCAGATCATTTTCTACACTGTTTAGCAATTTGAATCCTATCTATTTTTCTGGATTGCTTAGAGTAGGGGCGCACTGTGTGCGTCCGCAGGCGACTGCAAGTCGCCCCTACAAGTGTTGAGTGGCCTGCGATGAAGGCAACACAGCATATGGCTAAAGGCCGAAGTCATATCTGTATAAGCTCATATTTTCGTGTTCCAAGCCCTACCTTTTCAGCATGTTCAAGCTGCACTTCCCAGTCAATATGGGGATATACTCCTCTGAATTTATCTCCGCCCGGTTCATGTCCTGTTTGCAGCGCGGTGTTTGTATTTCCTGTTGCCTGGTTTACAAGGTCAGCGGAGGCCTGGTCAAGGGCCACCGGATCAAGTGATGCTGTAATTCCTATATCATTTACTATTGGGGCATCTGAATGACCGTAGCAGTCACATGCAGGGGATATCTGAGTAATAAAGTTAATAAAAAGAATTTTTTCCTCTTTATTTGCTACTGCTCCTTTGGCATATTCGGCCATTTTTTTCATAACAAGGGTTGAACTTTCGTTCCACTGTATATTTATAGCTTTTTCAGGACAGACTGATATACAACGGCCGCAGCCTACGCAGCGATCTGGGTATATATGGGCTTTTCCTGATATTTCTATAGCGTCATGGACGCAGGCATTAAGGCAAAGCCCGCAACCGGTGCATGTCTGTTCATGAACTACCGGAGCAACTGTAGAGTGCTGCTGCATTTTACCTGTGCGACTGGCGCATCCCATACCCAGGTTTTTTATCGCTCCGCCAAACCCTGTAAGCTCATGACATTTGAAATGCGAAGCGGTTATAAGAGCGTCTGCCTCAACTATTTCCGCTCCTATACTGACACTTTTCAAAATTTCTCCGTCAACCGAGATATCAATCGCATTATGCCCCTTAACGCCATCGCACATTATGAGGGGAGCTTCAGTTACAGCAAAATCGAAGCCGTTCTGAACGGCGCAAACAAGAGCGGAAACAGCTTCTTTTCTATCTCCGGGGTAAAGGGTAGAAGAATCTGTGAGAAATGGTTTCCCTCCGGTTTTTTTTGTCTCTTCAACGATTCTTCTTATAAATACAGGTCTTATAAATGTATGGTTTCCCCTCTCTCCGAAATGGAGT
>WQYY01000094.1 GCA_009780995.1 Desulfuromonadales bacterium | reverse complement strand
GATGTAGTAGATGTTTCTTCAGGAGGCTTGATTCATAACGCTAAAATACGCCCCACGTCCAATTATCAGGTACCTTTTGCAAAAAGAATTAAACAGGAAACCGGCATAATTACCGGCGCTGTGGGATTGATTACTACCGGCGAACAAGCCGAAGAAATTCTTAACAATGGCGATGCCGATATTATCTCCATAGGCAGAGAAATGTTGAGAGACCCGCATTTCCCCATGACCGCAGCCCTCGGGCTCCAAGAGGATATTGTCTGGGCAAAGCAATATGAAAGAGCGAAAGTTTGATTTTGGAACAGTTATTGCCTAATAGTATTAACACATAATGTCGTTTTAACTGATTTTTAGCGCTTTAAAAGCCTATTAGCTCAGGTAATATTTGAGCTAATAGGCTTTTGTGGTATACATCATAACATTCAAAAAATTGCCTAATCCTATGGTTCATATAATCAGATCATTAAACACACTGTCACTAGAATACTTAGGCAAAAAACGTTGGTAGGCACATGGACAATATATTGATCATTATCGGAATTATTTTGCTGATATGCGGATTCATAGGCAGTGTCGCTCTTTTCATACCCGGACCTCCGTTAGCATATTGCAGTTTGATTTTATTGCAACTCACTCATTTTCGCCCGTTTTCAACCATTTTTCTTATTGTGTGGGCAATCGTTGTCTTCATCGTGGTTCTGTTGGATTATTATATTCCAATTTGGGGAACTAAACGGTTTGGCGGCACGCGGGGCGGTACAATCGGAGCAATGATAGGCTTGGTAGTAGGACTATTGCTCTCTCCGGCAGGGATCTTGATAGGCCCTTTTATCGGTGCTTTCATAGGGGAACTCATCGCTGGGCAGACGGAGCGTATCGCTTTGCGCTCCGCAATCGGCGCTTTCATAGGTTTTTTGGCAGGTACTTTTGTACGATTGGTGGTCTGCGGTATGATGGCATTTTATTTTGTGAAAGCAATAATATAGGAGATATAAAACTACTTTTCAGTTAAATGTACTGTCCCCGAAATAGGCTCAAAACCCCTCTATATAACATCAACAACGAGTTTTTTACCGAGCACTGCAAGGGCTGTTTCAATCTGTTCTATTTTACTTTTATGGCGCAATGATAATAGCCTGTCAACGAGCGATGGCGCCAGATTCATCATACGAGCCAAATCAGCTTTTCTTTTCCCTGATTCAAGCATGGAATTATGTAGAATAACCTTACCTGCCGTAGTTGCTGGTAGCACAACATATTCGTCCTGATTTATTAATTCAGTGGGCCGCGGAATCTCTTTTCGATCGTCAATATATGCTTCTAATACTGTTTCCAGGGCATCTAAAGCCCATGCAAGCGCTTCATCTTTTGTATCCCCGCAGGTTATGGCTTCCGGAAAATCTGGAAACGTTACCATAACTGTATCGTTATCGTCAGGGGTCAATATTACCGGATAAATCAACATAACTACCTCCTTTTACCTTAAGCCAAGCTGCTTTTTTATAGCATTCACAAGCCCTGTACCAAGTTCTTTCTTCGTATGCATCGGCAATTCAGACATCTTATCACCAAGCCTGATTATTAAGTGCCCACTACCACCTTTTTTTGTTTCAAAAGTGCAACCTTGTTTTTCTAACCATCTTTTGAACTCTTTACTGTTCATGAGCTGTTTCCTTGCGGTTTTGTTCTGATTTATGATTTAATCATATACATTTATGTTTATGTTGTCAAGCACGAAATAAACATAAATGTATATTTTATTAATAGGGGAAAAAGGATTGCCGGCTTTTTATAGAAGCAGAAATTGGAAAGGGATAATTTTTGACAAAAGGCAAACTGCTCGGCGGGTTACCTTAGTTTTAGGCCTTTTATTAGATATGTTGAAATGGCCATGACAATAGGAGCGTCTTGTGTGTTTATTGCCTAATTTTCTTACTGCTTATACAATCAGTCAATAACTCCTATACCCATCACTTTCCACAACACTTTTTATACTTCAACCCGCTCCCGCACGGGCAAGGTTCGTTTCGCCCTATTTTGTTGCTGGTTGCAGGCATGGCCCCGACAAGTTTGCCTTCAACAAGGAACCATTCCCCATCTTTTTTGCGGAATTTTCCCAGCTCATGATGCGCATGTTCTGTTTCACCATCTTTGTAATGAGCAATAAATTCTACCTCTCCTACACTCTCTTCCGGCCCGCCTTGACTTTTTACAATTTCAAGACCTTCCCAAGAGGAGTTTTCAGCCCATTTTTTTGTACCATCATGATCATACCCATCCCTGTAACTCGGATGAGTTGAGGCAAAAAGATAATCTGTTTCAACATTAACATAGGCCGAATAACGAGCGCGCATAAGCTGTTCCGCTGTTTCAGGCTTCTTCTTTCCTTTTATAAAAGGTTGGCAACAACTATTATATTTCTTACCTGTCCCACAAGGGCAAATCTCCGGCATTGACTCTCTCCCTATGACTCATAATCAACAACAACACTGGAAACCACATTCTCTTTAATAAAATCCCGTACTTTACCATTATGGTATGGGTCTACCTGATAGGCCTCAAGATCATCTAAAGAATCAAAGCCTGTAAGAAGAACTATGTCGTATGACCGCTCGGAATGGAGCATATCGACTCCTACAGTGAGATGTCTCAGCATAGGAACTCTACCCTCCATACTCATCAGAATCTCTTTTCCTTTCTGCATCATCTCAGGTTCTGGTTTAGCCAGCTTGAAAAAGACTATATGGTTAATCATTTACCCCTCCCTTTTTAATCTATTGTCCGGATTGTCCGGGAGTGGGATAATTTTCATCTTTTTTACTGCTGAACGGATTATGAAAATAGCTTAGCAAAGACTTCATCTCTCCGAACTGTTTCATGTATATAGCTGATGTTGTTCTCGTTTTAAACAATGACGAATCTGTTTCACTAAACGCTCTGCGTATACCCTCTACAGTCTTAAATTTAACTTCTACCCTGTCTGTTTTATTTGCCTTTGCTTCATCAAAATCAGGATACTGGAGCAAAACCAAAGGATCAAAAGATATCGAACGCTGACGGAAATTAGGATACTCCCAAAGGACATTGTTGTTGGCATCAATAATCTGAGCAGTCATTATAAGAGCATTATACTTTGTCTTAAGAGTGGACATAAGGTTGCTGGAGTATAACTTATCAGGAATTGACGCCCCACTGACAACGACCAGCATCACTGCATCCAGATTATTACTAGTTACTAACTCTTTTATTTTCTCAGGGTTAAAGAAATATTTATTATATACAATCCCTGCATCATTCCTTGGTTCACGTCTTAAGAAAATATCTGAAAAAAGCTGCCCTGCTTCATTATCAAGGAGTCTAACGGTAAAATACTCACCGGTATCTTTAATCGTATCTACAAGGGCTTTTTCATTTTTTCTGTTAGCATCACGGACAATATTAAGAATTTCATCTTTCTGCGGGTGCTGAATATCAGAGTCGGCATCAATCATTATAGGCGCGATCCCAAGAACCCTAACCTGCTTTTCATATGTCTCTCTCGGAATATTATAGTAGTTGGAAGCGCAACCACCTATAAGAAGCGCCAAAATAACAATAACCACCAGCTTAAATCTGTTAAACATTACTATTCCTCCTTATTTAATGCTGTTTTTTATCAATCACTGTATCTGAGTTATATTTTTCAAAAGTTTAAGTCATTATCTCTTTTTTGCCAACCTATTTGGATCATCTCCCTTATGATATCCACCTTGTATCCTGCCATCTCTCCAAACTGTTTCATAGAGTTTACCATACCTGATATATCTTCCAAAGTCATATCATGGGTAGCTTCAACAGAAAAATTAATCCTGTTAACAATATAGAGCCAATCTAGTACTGTCTCCCATTGCTCTTTTATAATCCATGCAGTACCGCGGCTCTCGTGTAATCCTGTAAAAATAACAAAATTCCTGTCTTCAAACATCTTCAAAACTCTATCCAGTCTTTCTAATGGAACTGATATGAAGAGAGACTGGTATTTTATAAGCAATGACAGTAGAGATAGTACAGAAGAGATATCCAAATCAGTAAGAGCGCCGGCTTCTGTTGCAGCAGATTGGCTATAAAGCGTTTCCTGTACAGGCCTCATCAGTCCGTATTTATGAACTGTGTCAAAAGCGGTTTCAGGATTACTGTTTACCCTGTGTAAACAGAGCCATGCAAAAAGCAATATATCTGCTCCCTCCTCTGATCTTACAAAGCCCTGTTTCTTAACCTGCTCTTTTTTGATAAGTGATAATTCTTCCAAAATTTTCGTTACGGCAACGGAAACCTGTTTGTCAGACTCTTTCTGCTCAATACCTTTAGTGCTAAATGAAACCGTAAGCTTTTCGAAAAAAAGTAAAAGTTCTGCTGAAAACTCTGACAATTTCTTTTTAGAAAGAGTTTTAGATTGATCTTGCATTAACGAAATGGAATCCTTAAGAATCTCCCTGAAAATATCTATTTCTTTACCAAACTGTATCTGTTTAACCTCTTCATCAATACTTTGTACAGGATTACCATTTAGCTTATGACAGAGCTGCCCCCATGTCCCGTACTCATCATCCCATATTTCCCTGAAATCAAGAAAAGCATAATACCTGTACGCATCCAATTCCACAAAAAGCCCCTGATTACAAAATTCTCTCCCGTTTCTTATATATTCAAGGCCAGAAAAGTAATCTCTGAAAACGTAGTAGTGCCTCCCATCCCCCTTAAAGCTCAATGCTTCTCCCAAAGTCGTAAGCCGCAACTCACTCTTCCCATCACCATCCTTTATTGCTGAAGCAGTCGAATCATGAATCCAGCCTGAAACGGAGGCAAATCTGTTATGGTAGACTATAATACCGCGTTCATCCCCGTCTCTATTGGAATAAGCGAAAACGTCTTCATTAACACTGTTACCATTTCTAAAGTTATAAAATACGAAATTTTTAGCTCCCGAAAATAGCCATCTTCTGCGGATAAGGGGAAATATCAATCTCTCATGCTCTTTTACAAAATGTTCATCAGGAAGCTCGTTCCAGTACGCCTTCTTATACTCCATACCATACTTCTCATGGAACCCTTCTATCTGCCCATGGCCTATCATGGGAAGCCCCGGCATTGTAACCAGCATTACGCATATCCCAAAATACTTGCTCTCCCGCCCAAACTGCTCAATAGCTGTTTTCTCGTCAGGATTATTCATAAAATTGACAAAACGTTGCAAAATCTCAGGATCAAACTCCAGAACATTCTTTATTGTCTGGCGGTACTTTACGTTCTCTTCCATCTTCAGCATATTCATAAAAGCGCTGTTATAAACCCTGTGCATTCCTAAAGTTCTTACAAAATACCCCTCCATAAGCCAGAAAGCTTCGGCAAGAAGAAGAGTATCAGGAACTTCCCTAGCAACACGGTCAACCACTTCTCTCCAGAACTCTTCAGGCATTGCAGCATCAAAAGCATCTCTGGTCATGCCATACTCATTTCTCGAAGGTACGCCATTATGGCCAGGCTGCGGAAACCAAAGCCTCTGATAATGCTTTTTAGCAAGGGTCATTGCAGCATCAAAACGTATAATGGGAAACATTTTTGCTACATGGATAATTGTGTTTATTACAGCTTCTCTCACCTCGGAAATCAAATAATTGAGTTGCGCGGTGTCATTCCACGGGGTACTTGTACCGTCATTACCGTGATAAATATATCTTGTACGTCCATCTCTGTGGTCATAATGTTTGAAAACCACAGCAGCATCACTCTTATCCCAGTAACTATCTTCTATATGGAGGCTTATCTCCCCTGAAGATGAGAGATCAGGTCCATTAAAGCTGTATGTAGGGTATGGAGGATAATTGAGTTGTATGAACCAGTCAGGATGTTCAATTGTCCATCGGGAGTAAATTCCCGTATGGTTTGGAACCATATCGCTAGCAAGACGTATACCCCTCTCAGAAGCCCTGCTCTTTAGATTATAAAGGGCCTCTTCACCACCAAGCTCTTTTGCGATTCTGTAATCAAAAAGAGAGTAGGCTGATGGTATTGCCTCAGGATTTCCGCAGATCTGTTTTATCTTTTGAGAAGCCTCAGAACGCTCCCAGACTCCAATAAGCCAGAGCCCGTTTATCCCCATTCCTGCAATACGGTCAAGTTCGGCATTCGGTATCTGGTCAAGACGGCTTATCTCCATGTCATACTCATGAGATAACTGTCCAAGCCAGACATAAACCATTTTCGCAAGAAGCACTACATTTGGCATCCACTCTTTATCATATGAAAACTGTTCCTTTTCAGGATAAAAATCGTTTACTCCGGAGCCATTAAACTCGAGCACAGACGATGCCCCCGGGCCACCATGCCCGCCAAATCCCTGATGCTCCATCTCTGAAACGGAAAGGGCATGAATCATATCAATAACAATTTCCCCGGGCAAAATCTCTTTCCAATTATCCTTAATATATTTAAGCTGGCCATATATTGAGTCAGGAGCCATCTTTGCAGGAAGTCTAAGCAGTTCAATGAGAGGAAGATCAAACATCTCGACAATAGGCGCTTTTAACAATTCTTTTTCAAGGTTGTCTAACTTCGGCACTATGTCGGAATTTTTTGAAAAGAACGGAGTAGCAAAAATATTCCTAAAACTTTCTAAAGCGGCATTCTCACCTGCCAGAAAAAGGAGGATCATTTCAGACAGTATATCGCTCTTTCTTTCAAAACCTGATTTTTTGTCATTCAACCATTTAGATAGCTCAATT
>WQYY01000093.1 GCA_009780995.1 Desulfuromonadales bacterium | reverse complement strand
ATGTATGATAACTTGGTCACTCTGACTGGAGATGATAAGGCGATACCGGTACTGTTTTTGTAATGATGAACTATTTATAGGATTAGGCAATTTTTTGAATGTTGTGATGTATACTATTGAAACCTATAAACTCGGGTATTACCTCAGCTCATAGGTTTTAAAGCATATAAAAATCAGTTGAAATGATATTGATTACTTAGAGAATTAGGCAATTCCCCATAGCCATACTCAGGAAGAAACAGCCGCAATACCCGCCTCAATGGCCTTAATATTTGCAGGAATAAATCTGTGATTACGTTCAGGAAGGACATCTTTAAGTGCTTCAAAAAGAGATTCAGCTTTAACTACCGGTACAGAGGCAATATACGCGCCTAAGGCAACCATATTTGCCATTCGCGAATCTCCCAACTCCATAGCAATATCATTCATGGGAACTTTATGAACTGAAAGGTCATCTCTTGAAAAAGAGATGTTATGAATAAGAGATGAGTTGACTATACAGAGGCCGTTTTTCTTTGCTTTATTTTGAAATTTATCCATTGAGAGCTGATTTAAAAGTATCACTGTTGACGGATTACCGATAACCGGCGACCCAACCTCACCATCGGCAATAACAACGGTACACATGGCGGATCCGCCACGTTTTTCAACGCCATACTCAGGAAAAAACGAGGCATTCTTTCCTTCGTTTATCGCCGCATATGCTAAAAGATTACCGGCAAGTAATACCCCCTGCCCGCCAAAACCGGAAATGAAAAGATCGTATCGCATTAAAGCTCCATAAATTACAAGGTGGTTAAAAACCTGTGCTGTCCTTAAATATCCCAAGGTTGAAATAAGGGATCATATCGCTGGCTACCCAATTATTAGCGGCAATTGGCGACATTCCCCAGTTTGTAGGACAGGCGGAGAGAACTTCTATAAAAGAAAACCCTTTTTTCTCAATCTGGCATCTGAACGCCTTTTTCATCTGCTTTGTAGCGTCAATAATGTTTTTAGATGAATTAACAGATACTCTTGCGGAAAAAGCAACGCCTTCAAGCTGGGCAAGAAGTTCCGCCATTTTTATCGGAGAGCCATCTTTAGATTTATTCCTACCATAGGGAGATGTAGATGTCTTCTGCCCTACAAGAGTGGTAGGGGCCATCTGCCCGCCGGTCATTCCATAGGTCGTGTTATTAACAAAAATAACTGTAATATCTTCTCCCCGATTCGCTGCATGAATGACTTCTGACGTACCGATTGCCGCGAGGTCGCCATCACCCTGGTATGTAAAAACAAAAGCGTCAGGCTTTGCCCTTTTTACCCCCACCGCAACTGCGGAAGCTCTGCCATGGGGCGCTTCAATTACATCTATATCAAAGTAGCTGTATAAAAAGACTGAACAGCCGACAGAAGCAACACCTATTGTAGTGGGCTGTACCTGATGTTCGTCCATTGCTTCAGCCACAAGCCTGTGAATTGTTCCGTGATGGCAGCCCGGACAGAAGTGGGTTGCGACGTCTTTTAAGCTAGTAGGTCTTTTAAATACCTGTTGCATCATAATTCCTTTGCGGCTTCATGTTATCGGGCGACCGTAAAGGTCGCCCCTACATTGTCATATACTGCCGTAAATTCCCCTCCATTCCCCTCCTTTGGAGGGGTGGACGCGAAGCGGACGGGGTGGTGAAGGGGTGCCACCACCCCGGCCTTCGGCCACCCCTCCGCAGGAGGGGAATTTGGCAGGGTGGTTCTGGCGCACACTGTGCGCCTCTACACGTTCCTCGTAATGACGACATTTTATATATATTTTTTTACAACTTTTAAAACCTCTTCCGGCGGCGGCAACGATCCTGCCCCTGGCGGGCGGCCATAAAAGGAGACTTCCGTACCGCATGTAACGCTCAGGCGAACATCTTCCACCATTTGGCCTGTGTTAAGTTCTATATCAAGAATTTTCTTACAACGTTCTGTAAGTTTTTTTATAATTTCTGAAGGGAAAGGAAACAGAGTGATTGGCCTCAAAAGACCAATTTTCAGGCCTTCTTCCCGCCCCATCATTATTGCTGTTTTCGCGATCCTGGCAACAGAACCAAAAGCGGTAATAATCAGTTCCGCGTCTTCTGTCATGAACTCTTCGTACATAACTTCTTTTTTTCTTAACTCATCGTATTTCCCGTGGAGATGCCAGTTATGGGCTTCAAGCTCACCATCACCAAGATGAAGGGATTTAACAACCCTCTGCTCTCCATGTTTTCTGCCACGAACTACCCAATTCTTTTCAGGAAGGTTCAGAGTTGGCCTTGGGTTCGGAATGAGAGCCTCTTTCATCTGGCCGATTACCGCGTCCGCTAAAATCATTGCCGGAGTCCTGTACATATCCGCTAAATCAAAGGCGTGCATTGTTAAATCGTACATCTCCTGAACAGAAGCCGGAGCAAGTACCACTATATGGTATCCGCCATGCCCTCCACCCTTTACAGCCTGAAAGTAATCCGCCTGAGATGCGTCAATACCGCCAAGACCAGGTCCTGAGCGGCAAATATTCGCAATAACCCCAGGGACTTCAGAACCGGCCATATAAGATATCCCCTCTTGCTTAAGGGATATTCCGGGGCTGGCTGAAGATGTCATAGCTCTCACGCCTGTAGCAGAAGCCCCTAAGACCATATTTATAGAAGCAATTTCGCTCTCTGCCTGAATAAATTCACCCCCCAGTTTCGGAAGCTCTCTGGATAGATACTCAGGAATATCACTTTGGGGCGTAATGGGATAACCGAAATAATAACGGCACCCTGCTTCTAATGCCCCCATTGCGACCGCTTCATTTCCTTTTACAAATAATCTTTTTGCCACTAATGTTTCTCCCGCCTGAATTACTTAAATACCGTTATTGCCACATCAGGACAGATGCCGGCGCATAACGCGCATCCTGTACAGCGCGATTCGTCATTGATCTCTACTGTTGAGTAGCCATAGATGTTCAGCTTATCGCAGACTTGAATTAACTTCAAAGGACACGCAACTGTGCAGAGGCCACACCCTTTACAACGATCTTCGTTTATTTCGATTTTTCCCATTTAAAAAACCCACTCAAAAATTTAAACAACAAGTTTTTAGTACATATAACATGTTAATTTTTACACCGTACATTTTACAGTATATCCCTTTTATAGCAGATATGTTCCATATATTTTATGCTTAACGGAACTCTGCCGGAAGATTGGCATTATCAGCAGCGGTATTTAAGGCATCAAGTTTATCTTTTGCTTTGGAGAGCCTAAAATTGGCATCTTTAAGTGATGACTGCGCTAAAAGATAGTCAATCCTGCTTATTGATTTATCTGTCATTCTTTCCTGCAAGTTGCTTTTCTCGTCTTCAATAGAACTGACCGCCGCTTTAGCATTGGCAAAATCCACTTGCCAGGCTGTGCCCTCTTTTCCACCATACAATGTTTTCTTCTGGGTTTTTGGCGGCATCTGATTTTGGGCTGAACTATCCGGAGCACCGTTTGTAGCTGTAGCATCACTGTTGTCTGTACTGTTATCTATATCAGCTTGTTTAGAAACACGTTTTTTATATTTTGCAGGTATGGAGCTTGGATTGTCAGTGTAATTAACAACCCCGCTATCATCAGTCCACTGATAAAGATCCGCATGTGCGAAAGCAGGAAGTAACGCTACAGATAACGCAATTATCAAACATCTGCTTGTTTTCATAATTTCTCCTAAATAATACCTTACCGATTTAGCCGGGAGGCCACTGTAAATCACGGCCGCCTAACAGATGAAAATGAATATGGAATACCGACTGGCCAGCGGCTTCGTTTGTATTAGTTACTATTCTGAACCCATCTTCCGCTATATTCTTTTCTTTGGCAATTTTTGCGGCAACCCTTAAAATACGCCCCATTAAGGCAGCGTCCTCTTCAGCGATATCTAAACTGTTTTCTATATGTTTACAAGGTATGAGCAAAAAATGAACAGGGGCTACAGGATTAATATCTTCAATAACTATAAGATCATCATCTCTGTATATGATCTTCGCCGGTATCTCTCCATTGATAATTTTACAAAACAGGCATGAAGACATATGGTTTCCACCTTTTTTAATATTTTTTCAGCAGATAGATAAGAAATTCTTTGTTCCCTTTTGCCCCAAGTATAGGTGAATCAGTTATCCCTTTTATTTCCAAACCAAGATCAGCGGCCAATTTCTCAATATTTGCTATTACCTTTTGGTGCTTTTCCGGCTCACGAACTATCCCACCTTTACCAACCTCGCCTTTACCAACCTCAAACTGTGGTTTTATTAAAGCTATAACAGCAGCTATTGGTTTAAGTAATTTTAAGGTATTTGGAAGGATTTTTTCAAGAGATATAAAAGAGGCATCAATAACTGCTAAATCGGCCGGTTCCGGGAGTTCAGCCGGTTGAAGATGTCTGATATTTGTCTTTTCCAGGCATAAAACCCTTGGGTCCTGTCTAAGCTTCCAGGCAAGCTGTCCATAACCTACATCTATTGCAAAAACCCTGGCGGCCCCCCTTTGAAGCAGACAATCTGTAAATCCACCGGTAGAAGCGCCTACATCAATAGCTACCATACCATTAACATTAACGTCAAAATCGTCCAGGGCTTTCTGAAGTTTAAGCCCTCCCCTGCTGACAAAGGGAATATTTTCTTTAACTTTTATAGCAGAAGAAATATCAACCATTTCACCGGCTTTGGAAACCGCGTGATCGTCTACAATGACTTCTCCCGCCATGATAAGAGCTTTCGCACGCTCTCTCGAATTAACGACCCCTTTATCAACAAGAAGTTTATCAATCCGCTCTTTCATACTTGCAATAACACTTTATCTACTAACAACGTTCTCTTCCTGAGATATTTTTTTTACTCCACGAAGCTTGGAAAACAAGTTTATAAAGTCACAAGGAAGCTCTTTTGCTTTGCTCTTTATGCTGTATGTAAGCAAAATTTCAGAATTTTCTATATTCTTATTAATACCTACATTCATAATATCTATTGAGCAGTCCGAGATAATTTTATTAATTTCGTCGAACAGCCCATCAGAATCTTTACAGAGAATAATTAACTTAACATAGGTATCTTTTTTTATAAAAGATTCTACATTTTTCAAAACTAAGAGGCTTATGAGCGCTATCACAGTAACAGCCATTGATATGCTGAATAAGCCCAAACCACACGCCATACCAATAGCCGCAGCAACCCATAGACAGGCAGCCGTTGTAAGGCCTCTGACAGAGGCTTTTTCCCTTATTACAGCTCCCGCACCTATAAACCCTATCCCGACAACAACCTGCGCGGCAACCCTCGCGGGATCAGCACCCAATGGCCCCCCTTGCCGTATATTCCCAAAAATTTGATAAAAAGCGATTGAAACTATTACATAAAGGCAGGCCCCGAGAGAAACTAGAAGATGAGTGCGGAATCCGGCAGGCCTGCCATGTATCTCCCTTTCAAGGCCTATCAGCGCCCCAAAAAGAGTGGCAAACAGCAGTTTATAAACTATCGCGAGATCAATATTAAATGACATTCAAATCCCAATATCTATCTCAATTTCACTATTTTTACCGTCATACCGGCTCTTCTGAGTCTGTTAGCCTCTGCCTGAGCAGCTTTACGGCTGGCAAATCTCCCTGTAGAAACCTTGTATGTACGAAGAGGAACGTTAACACTTTGTCTTGTAACAGCAAATCCAGCGTTATTAAGCTTTTGCTCTTCGCTTGCTACGTTTCTCGGGTCGTAATAAGAGCCTGCATATACAGAGTAAACTCCATCATGCAATAGAATAAAACCATCATTGGTGACTTCTTTTAACCGGTTAAGTTCAGCTTCTGCATTCTCTCTGGAATCAAAAGATGAAACAAAAAGCCTTGTCATCGGTTCGTTTCTTTTTACAGCGCTTTTTACTACTTTTACTTTAAGCCCTGCCCTTTGAGCCCTTCTTTTATCCGCGTTAGCCGTAGCAGGTGTAACAACGTCACTAACATGGAGTATATATATTCCTCTTCTTACCTTTCTATGAGGTACAGTTTTCTTAGGTACAGCAGCGTTATTATCATTTTCAGCTGTTTCGTCAGACGCTTGCACATTTCCGCTTGTTCCCTGCCTTACATTTCTATTATTTGCAGGAACAGAACCGGGAGCTTTGGAACCAGTTTTAGCCGGCTGATTACTTTTTACTCCGGGAACAGGCTTCTGTGATGCAACATTGGCTGGCGAAGGAGGCAGACGGTTAGGAACAGGCTGATTTCTCACCTGTCCTGGTCTGTTCCCCGGAGGCATCACTCTTGATTGAGGAGGCCTATTGGAGCCATTCTGCACATTATTTCCATTGGAACCGTTCTGCGCATTATTTTGCGCGTTATTTCCATTCTGAGCCGGTTTTACCCCTTTTGCGCCTGGTTGATTGGGTAAATTTTGATCTTCACCTTGCTGCCCACCCTCTTTATTGCTGCTAATCTGCCTTTGTACCGGGTGTGGCTTTGGTAGCGGCCGCTTTACAGGTACAGGCGGAGGCGGGTTTTTATCTTCGCATGGCTGTATAAGGCATGTAAAAAAGTACACATACCCACCGGCGCATATAATAAGAAGCAGAATTAATAGTGATATAATATTTCTTTTAGACGAAGAAGATTTGCCTTTTTCTTCATTCTCTTGATCAAAATCTGAAGCCATTTAAACCCTCCGTAACAATCAAAATTATTATTTTGCTTTTTCAGCCGCCGAGTCACTGATTATTTTCTGCGTTAAATGAGTCGGAACCTCTTCATAGTGAGAAAAATCAGAGGTAAAAAGTCCCCTGTCGCTTGTCATTGAACGGAGATCCTTTGAATAAGCCAAAACTTCAGACATTGGTACAACAGCCCTGAT
>WQYY01000092.1 GCA_009780995.1 Desulfuromonadales bacterium | reverse complement strand
GGTTGGAGTATGCCTGCTGTTTCTGTTGTTATTCTCTTTCCTGCTACTATTCCTGCTCTTATGTCGTAGCTATCACTGGCTTTCTGGTTTATTTTTGTTTGTCCCCCTATGTTGTCGGTTGCTGTGTAGTTGGTGCCGGTGAAGTGGACATAGGTGCCTTGGACTTGCGGTTCGATGTACCAACCTTTTTGACTTCGGATTTGTTTTCCTAGTTCTAGGCTTCCCAGTATTCCAAAGATGTTGTAGGTTGCTTTGCTGTAGTATTCGTCATTTGAGTTTATTTCGGTGTCTAGATTGCCCACTTTGCCCACTGCGTCTAGGTAATATCCTTTTTGGTTTTCCCATGTCCCATATATTCCTCCGGATATGGTGTCTATGTTGTCATGTCCTGCTTGACCGTTGTTTCCTATTCTCCGTTTGTCATAGTTCATTCCTGCAAAGAGTCCGGTTGAGAGTTGACTGTTTTCAAATTGCCAGGTTCTGTCTGTTCCTGCGTCAAATCCATATACTGTGCTTTTGTAGTTTACTCTGTTGTTGGTGTTTACGTTTGCTTGCCAGCCATATCCTCTTACCCAACTTTGGAGTCCGTGTTTTGCTTGGTCATAGTCGGTTGTTCTCAGTTCTCCCATTCTCTGTAATAGGGTGTCATTTATTATCCAGCTACTTACCATGTCGCTTCCTGCTATTATGGATTTGGCAAGGTTAGTTAGGTTGCTTCTTAGATACCAGTTGCCGTTGTTTGCGTCTGTTCCTATCCCGCCCTGATAGAGGTTGTACTGATATGCTCCTGCTACTACCGGGGAGTAGAGTGTAAATGCGTTGGTTGATGTCCCATCGTTGGTTTGTACTAGTTCTATTCCATTTCCTTTGGTTTGTGCTCCTGGACCGTTTGTGTTGTTTATTACTATTTTAGCTGTACCTGTGGTGGTACCGCCGTTTAAGTTTAGTACGAGTAGGTCGGTTAGTTGTCTGCTTGCGTCGTTGAGATAGGTGTTGAAGAGTGTTTGACTGCCAGAGCCAAGGGAAACATTGCTGCTAGTTATGTTAAATGTGCTGTAACTTCCTAAGGCCGTTCCAACAGGAGATGCTCCTGTTATGTTTAGTCTGCCGTTTAAGGTAAAAGCATCTGCACGAACGCTGCCCATTATACCACCGGCTAGTGTGGCGCCGGATTGTACTGTGAAGCTGGAAGGTTCATTCCCTCCAACGTCTGAGGCTAGGGCTCCGTATACTGCGTTGTTGTCTACTGTGAATGTGCCGCTTTGTACGTTTGTTGTTGCATATGCTTGAGACCATTGGTCTGCTGTATCAGCGTATTTGGAACCGTCAAATGTTACTGGGCCGTTTGATGTTACTGTTATTAATCCATTGGCTGCGTTGTTCTGAATTGGGTCGTAGAATGTTATCACGTTACCTGATGATGCGTTCAGGGTTAGTGCTGAATCACCATTGGTGTTGTCCATGTATATGGCATTGGCCTGGGGTGCTGTTGCTGTCCCCTGGGTGTTACCACTGAAGGTGATGCTGCCGCCGGAGGAGTTTAAGTCAACGTCGCCTCCTGCCCAGATCGCTCCGCCTAAACTACCTGCACTGTTGTTGGTGATGGTGTCTATTGTGGTGGAGGTTAGGTTGAAGTCGCCTGCTGCGTAGATTGCGCCACCATTGCCTGCTGCTGTGTTGTTGCTTATCTCTGTCCCTGTTATGCTGACGTTTCCACCTGAATAGATCGCTCCGCCATTGCCACCAGCCTGGTTGCTGGCCAGGGTGACGATATTGCCATCCAGAATAACTGAGCCGCTGGCATCATAGATTGCACCACCATTACCGGCAGTCAGTACGGCGCCATCAAGAGTGTAACCCGCCCGATTCTGTTCCAGGTCAATGATGCCGCCCGTCAGTATGGTATTGCCACCGCTGACATCGTTGCTGGAAAAACCGCCCGACTGGCCCGCGATGTCGTTTTGCGCCACCAGATTTCCGTTGACGACTATATCACCCCCGGCCCCCCAGTAGTTCACCAGCGCCCCGCCGTCACCTGTACCAGCATTATTGGAAATCGTAATTTGGCTGCCGGTGATAGTCATACCGTTACCGGAGTTAATGGCGCCTCCATACCCGATATACTGGCTGGTAGAATACCCGGGGTTCCCCACAAAAGTGCCATTCTGGTAATTCGCATAGTTATTTTCGATGTCAACAATCGCGCCGGGATTACCAACCGTAATAGTGCCGTTTCTGGCAAGAAGAGCTCCGCCTCCTGAGCTGCTCACATACCAAGTCGCGATCGCAGAGTTATTCGTAATAGTGACATTGCCGCTGACAGGCGCAACGGTAATATCACCGGTGTTCGCATAGATGGCTCCGCCGCCACCAGCTCCACCGCCGGTGGCTGTCCCGCTGGATATCGCCGAGTTATTCGCTAAGATGACATCGCCGCCGTTGCCGGCAACGGATACATTTCCACCGGCATAGATGGCTCCACCCTGGGCTCCCACACCCGTCTGCGCCGAATTGACAGCAACGGCGGCCACAGCGGAGTTGCCTTCTATGACGACATTGCCGCCGCCATCAGCAATGGATACGTCTCCTGCGGAGTAAATGGCCCCGCCAGAGCCCAAATTATTAGTCGTTGATCTACTGGAATTATTGAGAACTGAGTTGTTCATCAATGTGACATTGCCCCCAGCAGGAGCCAAAATGACAGCCCCGGCCTGGATAGCGCCGCCACCACCAGGGAGACCCCCTATGATGGAACTATCGCCTCCCTGTGCTGAATTGTTTTCTATGTCCACATAATTGCCCGGGTTGCTTCCTAAGGTGACAGTCCCGCCAGCGTAGATGGCGCCGCCCCCCGCGGTGCCGCCGCTATTCCCTAACAGCGTTGCGTTGCCCGCGACATCCACGTTGTTGGCACCGCAAACGACGGCGCCGCCATTCATTGTGTCCCCCACTGCATTTGGAGCTGAGTTGTTCATCGCGATCAAATCACCGTTGATTTGTAGATTATAGGGGGCTCCAGCGCCTCCCCCCGACCAATAACCGCCAAAAACCGTTCCGCCTGCGCCCCACAGACCAGGCGAGACACCGTTCTCAAAGGCAACGTTGTTAAGGTTGAGAGTTATGTTGCTAACTGTGTAGGCACCCGCGCCGCCGCCCGACATCGCTATGCCGCCAGGACCGCCCGTTGCCGTTGAGGGGGGCGATACCGTGATAATACTTAGGCCACTTCCAAGGCCGTTGATCGTCAAGGTAGTGTCGCTGTTGATAATCAGGTTGCCATACCAAGTATTGCCAGGGTGGGAGCCGCCGGCACCGGTCATGCCGATCTGAGTGCCGCCACCGTTGATCCACCTTGGGAGAATCGCTCCCGGCTCACCGATGATGGCGTTTCCTTCAAGGTTCCAGACATCGCCATCCGCAATAGTATTAGGAGTAGCTGGGTAAAGTGCAGCTATATCTGCGCCATCAGGAACTGTGTAAGTGGTTGCAATAGCCGGGACAGAAAAGCCGGCAAGTAGACAACCAAGAGCTAAGGCTGATATTATTATTCGTGATTTCTTCCTTCCTGTCTTATACGCTTTTGTGATTTCAGATACAGGTATCCATGCACTGAGTGTTTCATTCCAAATCGTCTTGAATACTTTGTTCACAGTTTTCTCCTTTGTTTGTTTTTTATTTCTCACAGAGACACAGAGCTCACTGAGAAAATCTTTTATTTCTTTTCATCGCAAGGTGCACAAAGGTTTCACAAAGGGCGCTATTTTGAAAACATTAAAAATTCTTTCTTTGTGTGCTTTGTATGTCCCTTGCGTTCTTTGTGGTTTATGTTTTTTTCGCGTTTTTCTCGGTTCAAAAATAAAAAAACCGAAAAAAGGATTTTTTAATTCTTCTCTTTTCGGCTTTTCAAATGTTGCTAAAACGGCTTCCATCACGCTTACGCTATATACACTTCCCCATTGTGCGTTGTGCGTTGTGTCAAGTCCATGTTCCTTTTACATCGCATAGTCAAAGATAAAAAAGACTTATTAAGTGCTTTTAAAAGTCTACAAAATCAGATATTTCCTTGTCAAGTTTTATTATAAATCTTTTTATTTTTTTGACTTAAGTCAAAACTTAATATGTAAATTATTGCCTAATTTTATAAGTTATCATATAATTAGGCAATGCTTATATTACTATTATTCATGATTCAAATTATCTGTCAGCTCAGGTATTACTTCAGCTAATAGAAATTATGTTATGGAGGAAATGGTTAAGACATGATTGCCTAATTGTATTAATAGTAAGAGTATTAGGCAATAATTGAATGACGTTAAAAACACCATGCCATTAGCCCCTCGTTGGGAAACGAGGGGCAGCGAGGTTTTATTGCGGGCGACCGGGGACGGTCGCCCCTACATGTTTTCTGTTTTATTTTCGTGCTTTTCGCATCTTTCGTGGTTGTTGTTTGCTGTTGCGGACGCACAGTGTGCGCCCCTACTACAACCTTTTATTTGGCGGATTTAACTCCACTCTTCACACTCCAAACTCCACACTATTTCGGCTACATTTCTACTCTGGTAACAACCCCTTGTAATTTAGCCGTCGGAAGTTTGTGAAACTGCACAAAGTTGGGAGTGAGCTTTTTAAGCACTGAAAAGACTTTCCATGCTGGATTTTCTGTTGCAATATCCTCAATGCCATAAAAGATAACCTTCTCTGTTATACCGTTTTTACTGAGAATCTCTTCAATATCAAGGATCTCCATATAACCCGCTTTTATAATAAAAGCGTCCAGCCCCTTTGCAAGCCCCTCTTTCATTATCACTTCCTGGTTAAAAGGCTCGTCTGTCCTTATCAGAGAGATCAACACATTCCGCTCATATATTATATTGCTCCTTATAATGCTATGAGCAACATAAGGAGGGATTATATCCCAATCTTTTACAAAGAATAGAGCCGTACCCGGTATATTTTTACCTTTATTATATATCTGGGTGTAAGCAAGCTCAAAGGTGTCGAAATCAAGGGGTTTAAGGCCACGGTAAAGGGCCCGCTGCCCTTTTGTCCAAATTACAATTATTGTAAAGGGAATAGCAGCAAGTATTACAGACCAGTAACCACCGTGAACGAATTTACTGAGGCCAGCTATAAGGAATGCAAAATTTACAAAGGTAATAAATATAGCAATAGGCACTTTCCACTTCTTTGTAGTACGGAGAAATATCATCGTCATCATAACACCAGTTATGGTCATAGTCCCTGTAACCGCCATACCATATGCCGCCGCAAGATTTTCCGATTTCCTGAAAAAGAGCATCATTGCTATAACCATTACCATAAGGCTCCAGTTAACAGTACTGATATATATCTGGGACTTAAGTTTTGAAGAAGTATAATCTATTCGTAAAAGAGGCATTATACGTGTGGTTATACCCTGGTAAACTACTGAAAATATGCCGCTTATAAGAGATTGAGATGCTATTACGGTTGCCAGAACCGATAAAATCAGAAAAGGGATAAACAGGAAGGAAGATTCATTTTTAACCATGCCGAACAGTATATTTTTGGCAGTTGGGTGGGTAATAATAAAGGCTCCCTGACCAAGATAGTTAATTATAAGCGCAAAAAATACGCAGTACCACGCCCTTCTTATGGGCTTTCTCCCAAGATGCCCCATATCGGCATAAAGGGCCTCACCGCCGGTAGCACAAAGTATAACTTCCGACAGGACAAAAAAGCCTGCCAAACCGTTATGGGAAAGGAAATGAACAGCATAATACGGATTTACAGATCTAAGGACAGAAACATGGTTTGTAATGGAAAACAGACCCGATACTGCAAGAGATAAAAACCAGAGAAACATTAAAGGGCCGAAAGCAGAGGCAACTTTATCAGTTCCCTTGTTTTGAAATACAAAGAGGCAGATAGCTACAACAGCGGCAATCAGAACTAAAATGGATTGCGGAACAGCCTGTAAACTTGGGATAAGTGTCATACCTTCAACAGCCGAAAGTATGGAAATCGCCGGAGTTATAACCCCGTCTCCAATCATGAGACATATCCCCAGATAAGAAAGGAAAGTTACAAAACCAAGGACTCTTGCTGATTTTAAAAGTTTTACCAGTATCTCTCTTAATACAATTGTTCCGCCTTCTCCGTTTTTACTCAGACTCATGGCCATCCAGGCATATTCCACCATAACCAGGATAAAGAGAGTCCAGAGAACAAGAGAAATAATCCCATAAATACTGTCTTGGGAGGGTTTTGTAAGAAGTACTAAAACGGTGAGTGTATATATAGGGCTTGTACCAATGTCTCCGAACACAAGCCCCATCGCTTTGACTATTTCGCCAAAATACGATTCTTTTTGATCCTGTACCATATTTCCCCTCAAAAAAACTACAACACCTTATACCACCATGAAGGATAATTCCTCAATGACTTTCTTATTAAGCCGTATAATCGTCGTTTATAAGTAAGATAAACAGGCCTTTTACTTAAATCAACTTTATAGTATTATTTATTAAAATAGCTGCTACGGCCTATTTAAATGGGAAAAACAACCTTTACTATGACAAAAAAAGAGATCAGAAACTTTTCGGACGGTTTTACTAAAAATTCATCTTTTAATTATCTGGTTACAGATAAACCACTTGATTCTTCGCTTATAGGGATGAAATTTTTTGAGCCCCCACTGATTGGTATTGCTAATGCTGATGACCCTATATTTCGGGAATTGCAAAATAAAGAAGTTATCGGAAACCATTTTATGCTTCCAACAGAGTGGCTGCCAGAGGCCAAATCTGTTATCTCTTTCTTCTTCCCATTCACAAGGCAGATTATAGAGTCAAACCGCAACGATATGAGCTGGCCGTCAGACGAATGGCTTCATGGTCGAATAGAAGGGCAATCTTTTATCAGCGGATTTACAGCAGCTCTTGTGGACTATTTTAAAGGTTTTTCAATTGAAGTTGTCGCACCATCTCTTGATAAAAGAT
>WQYY01000091.1 GCA_009780995.1 Desulfuromonadales bacterium | reverse complement strand
GAAGCGGGCCCGGTACTCTGACAATTGGTGGAAATCTTACAGTTGGAAACGGATCAACCTTAAACTATCAATTTGGAGCAGCCAACGTAGTAGGGGGGCCGTCAAACGACCTAACCGTAGTAGGTGGCAACCTCACACTAGATGGCGGTACCCTGAATGTTGCCCAAACAGAAGGAGGAGCATTCATCCCTGGAGTATACAGAGTAATCAACTATGGGGGCACACTCACCAACAATGGGGGCCTAACCCTTGGGACATTACCCACTACCAACACCACAGACTATACAGTACAGACATCAGTAAACAATCAGGTAAACCTGATCTACACAGGAGGCCTGGGCTTCGGTTACTGGGACGGAGATCCAGCTTCAGCCGGAACCGGAGGAATTGGAGTAGCCAATGACGGAACAATACAAGGCGGTAACGGAGTATGGGACGCGAACCCTGCTAACAACAACTGGACAAACGTAGATGGCAGTCTAAACGGAGCGTATCCTAACCCATCCTTCGCAGTATTCCAGGGAAAAGCTGGCACAGTAACAGTAGACAACAGCAAATACGGCCAGGTAATCACCGGAGGAATGAGCTTCGGAACAGACGGTTATTTAATAACTGGAGACCCACTGGAAGTAGCGCCTGGGAGTCAAGTCATACAAGTAGGAGACGGAACAGCGGCTGGAGCAGGATACACAACCACAATAGAGGCGCCACTTATTGGCACTGGCGGCATCAACAAAACCGACCTTGGTACCCTGGTGCTTACAGGCAGCAATACCTACACTGGTGGGACAATAATAAGCGGCGGGACATTAACAATAGACGGTCCAACTACCGTATTGGGAGGCGAAGTAGAAGGCGCCTCAGGAACAACCCTTAACCTGAACAACGGTGGGACATGGAATGTTATACAGAACTCCACAGTAGGAACCTTAGCCAGCGACGCAGGGCATATAAACTTTGTAGATACTCCGGGTAGCTACACAACAATAACATCGCAAGCGTTAAACGGAGCAAACAGCAGCACCATCGCCATGAACACCGACATCGCTGGTAATAGGGGAGACCTGATAAACACACAAACAACAAGTGGAAACTACGCGATAACAGTAGCTGACGCAGGCGGAACCATAAAAGGGCAAGCTCCTACACTGGAAGTAATAAACGTAACGAACTCGGGAGCAAGCGATGGGAGCTATACCCTAACAAACGGCCCAATAGAAAAAGGGCTATATAACTACAATCTCCTAAGCGGCCAACAACTGAACTTTGGGCAGGCAAACTCAGCAAACTGGTATCTGGCCCCAAGCTACGGGAATGCGCTAAAAACCGTATTAGCGGCAAGTGATCAGGCAAGCGGTTGGATAATCAACGACACCCTATTACAAAGAATGGGAGAACTAAGAGCAACCGACTACAAACAGGCAACCCATGGAATGCAGAGCTGGGTAAGAGGATATGGTTGGCAGGCAAACGTAAGCACCAACAACAGCCAAGTATCCTATAAAAGCACAGTATATGGATTTGACGCAGGAACAGACAGAACCTGGCAATATCAGAATAGTAGACTCTCCACCGGACTCTTTGCAGGAATGACAAGAGACAAAAGACACATAGGAGACGATGAAGGATTCAACAACATAGACACCATATATGGAGGGATATATGGGACATGGGAAAACAACAAAGGATATTACATAGACGCAGTAGGAAAAGGTGGCCACGTAGACACAGAACTGAGCTCAAATGACAAATACCACAGTAGCGCAAAATACAACAACTGGGGGATACTGGGAAGCTTAGAACTGGGGAGACAAATAAAAAGTGAAAAAGGTTGGTACATAGAGCCGCAGGTACAAGGCACCTATGTCCATTTCACCAAAGCAGACTATACACTGAGCGGGAGCAATGCAAACATAGAACAAAGAGCCAGCAACAGCTACGACATAAGAACAGGAATAGTAGCAGGTAAAAACATAAAAACAGAAAGAGGATCAATCCAACCGTACATCAAAGGAATGTATGGCCATACCTGGACAGACCAGGGAGGAGTAATATATAACGACGCCGTACTGAAAGCAGACACAGCAGGAGACAGATATCAGTTAGGAGTCGGAGTAGTATGGCAGGTAAGACCTGACAAGCAATTCTACGCAGACTATGAATACATAAAATCAATAAGCGGAGCAGGAATGGAAGTACCTTGGAAGGTTAATGCCGGTTTCAGATGCGTTTGGTAAGACAATTTAGATAATCTATTCAGGGCCGCCGAAAACGGCGTCCCTGAAAGAGTTTCATCTCTCTTCTCTTTGTTGAGGGATGATGCCTACTTTCCTTGTTCAGTAAGCAGACGGATGAGGGGGTTTTCCAAATCGTTTCCTCCTCATCCGTTTTTATGACTTCGGATTTTGGTTATATGCTGCGTTGCCTTTGTCGCAGGTTGTTAAATGTAGTCCTACGCTACGATTTAATCTGCTTATCAACTGCCTTAGAACCAAAATCCCGGGTCATTAAATAAAGACAAAAATAAAAGGGAACATTTTAATATGTTCCCTTCTTTTGTATGTTACTTCGTTGCCATTTGCTCACTAACAAGTAATTTTAATACCCATTATAGCGGTTTTCATAGTTATATCCCCCTCCAGGTTGACCGGCTGGTTGCGGTGTTGCAGATGGAGGCATAGCCTCAGGTGTAGGAGCTGGCTGAAACTGAGGTACCTGTTGAGATTCAGGTGTCGGTTGAAACTGAGGCGCTGATTGGGGCTGAGGTGCCGGTTGAAACTGAGAGTCCGATTGAGGCTGAAGCGGCGGTTGAAATTGGGGTGCCTGCTGCGGTTGAGGCAGTGATTGAGGCTGAGGAGCCGGTTGGAACTGAGAGTCTGATTGGGGCTGCATCGTCGGCTGAAACTGAGGTACTTGTTGAGACTGAGGAACAGGCTGGAACTGAGGAGCCTGTTGGAATTGAGGCACTGGTTGGAACTGAGTTACCGGTTGAAACGGAGGGACAGATTGAGGATGTCCATTGCACATAACCAGAGTTCTTGTTTGTACTATAACTCCGTTTACAGCTATGTCTTCCCTTATTAAGCTACAATTAGGCGGGGCATTTCCCTGTATTGGAATTGCGTAGTATACTCTGCTTTGGTCTGCCGCTACGTATCGTACAGGTCTTTGGGATAAAGAGGCTTCTCTTGCTGCCTGATTAGATAGTTCATAAATTGTTGCGCCTGCTACAGCTCCGATAGCTGCGCCAATAACTCCACCGCGCCATGGGTTTCTGTGGTCAATCATGGCTCCTGTGATACCGCCGATATAAGCCCCGGGGACGCAACCTGCCAACATTGCTATGGATAGCAGTATAGCGATATTTTTAATTATCTTATTTTTCATTTTTTTCTCCTTTGGATATTTTTACAGTTACATTTATTTCAGCTACTCCTGAAATTTTACCAAACAGTCTGTCTCCAGAGACGACCCTTCCAACTCCTGCAGGAGTCCCGGTTAGTATAATGTCACCTTTTTCAAGAGTAAATACAGTTGAAAGGTAGCTTACGAGCTGCTGTATGCTATGAATCATAAGAGATGTGTTGCCGGATTGTTTTAATTCTCCATTTATGGATAGCGAAATATCAAGATTCCCGGGGTTATTAACTTTATCAGCAGGCATAAAGTCAGAAAGGGGGCACGCTGTGTCAAAACCCTTTGCAATATCCCAGGGGAGCCCTTTTTTCTTCAATTCATCCTGTACATCTCTTAAAGTCATATCAATGGCTGCTCCGTAACCCGCAATATGTTCAAAAGCTTTTTCAGGGCTGATGTTTTTACATATTTTTCCTATTAGAACCGCAAGCTCTATTTCGTGGTGACAGTTGTTAGAATATGGAGGGATTATGACTTCTCCGTTATTGTAAACTACAGATGTGGAAGGTTTTGTAAATACCACAGGAGATGACGGAATTTCATTTTCTAACTCTTTTATATGGTCAACATAGTTTCGTCCTATGCAGAGTATTTTACCTATGGGGTATTCAGTTCCGGCTGAAGAGACGGTTTTCATCTTTTCTCCTGTAAATTTTATATGACGAAGGCTTTTGGTTATATGTCCCTGGGAATTCCCCTCCTGTGGAGGGGTGCCCGAAGGGCGGGGTGGTTGAATCTGGCGACCGAGGACGATCGCCCCTACATGGTCATTTGCTGTATAAAATAGTGTGAAGAGTGGAGTTAATTCCACACTCCACTCTTCACACTGGATAAATGAAAAGGGGAGATTTTGTTTTCTCCCCTTTTAGCTATTCAACAGCGTTTACATTTCTCATGATATTCTCAGGGGTTAACTCGGCGCTTCCTACCAATTTTCTGGCTTTGCCGTTTGTCCTGTTAAGAATAACCATGGTTGGTGTTGCCGTGACCTGAAACTCTGCCGCAAATGCCTGAAACTGATTCATTATTTGTGTAACTTCCATAAAGCTAAGCTGCCTGTAGTGAACTTTTAGCGGCGCAATTGCAGCTTGTACCTGTTCTTCGGTAGGATTTGCGTTTTTTCTGGCTAGGTCAAGCAGAGCTTTTCGCAAAGGCATATATTTCTGCTTTTCATGTATGAGAAACGAGAGATGATATGGAACAAAATTCATAGCTTCAGGATGTATTACTTTGTCTACGAATATAAATTTAGCTCTATTTTCGAGCTGTCTGTATGCGGCTTCTATACTTGGCTCCGCTTTGAAGCAGATTGGACAGATCCAGTCAGAAAATACGTAAATTTCTAGGTTGCTTGTTTGTTTCCCAAGTGTGAAATTCGATTGGGTAGCGGCTTCAGGTTTGCTTATTCCTGAAAAACTTACAATAAAGCCTGTGATGATTGCCAGTATAATCATCAGGAATTTTGGGATAAAATTTTGCTCCTTCATTGAAGGGCTCCTCCTTCGTAGTAATAAAAATTCAAAAGTTTTGATTATTAATAAAAGGTATACTGCAATCGCTATTCCAACGCATAGAGGGCACCATGCCTGTATAACATCTTTTTGGAGGTGAAGCATTGTAAGCTCTCCGCCTGCACCTCCCGCGATTAAAAGAATTAATATAAAGTTTGCCATAGAAAAACGTAATGACAATATAAACAGTATTATCATCAATCCGAAATATATTATTCCGAGGAGCGGTATTGAAAATCCGAAAAATCTATATTGATGGGCATCTGTACACCCTCCGAAATTGCAGAGATCTGTCAGGGACAGTATGGACAGAACCATACCGCATAGTATTAAGATTGCTGTGATGATAGTAAAAAATTTATTCATTTTTTCCTTTAAAAGTTTAACTGTTTCCCTTGCCACGAATTTCTGGCAATCATTTCATTAATTATAGCATACCACATTTGATTATTTTTTAACCCCCAATTCGGAGAAATATTTATTTCAAGCGGGGCAGAGCCATATAATCTCTGTATGCTTATTCCTGCAGGAAGGTGCTCTAAAAAATCAGCAACTGCTTCTATATATTCTTCTATGGTTACTGGGGTAAACTTACCGGCTTTATATAATGCTTCAAGTCTTGTTCCCTTTACCACATGGAGTTGATGGAGTTTTACGGAGTTCATGGATAGCTCACCCATAAGCTGGGCTGTTTTTACGAACTCTTCCTTTTTATCCCCTGTAAAACCGTAAATAAGATGGGTACAGAGTTCTATGCCTTTTCCGGAGCACCTTTTAACAGCGTCGATATAATCATTAAGTGTATGCCTCCTGTTGATTTTTTCAAGGGTGCTGTCGTCGGTTGACTGTAAACCAATTTCAAGGCAAACATAATGTTTTTTCGCAAGTTCGGCTAAAAGCTCTATGGCGTCATTTCCAAGCGCGTCAGGCCTTGTGCCTACTGATATTCCTATTACATCAGGATATGCGAGAGCTTTTGTATAGACATCACGGAGCATATCCAAATTCCCATAGGTGTTTGTATGCTTTTGGAAGTATATGATGAATTTTTCACTGCCAAGCCGTTTTTTATGGTAACTGATACCGGCTCTCATCTGCTCTTCGATTGGTATATTAGGGATTGTACCAGATGGTGAGAAGGAGCTGTTGTTGCAATAAATACAACCGCCGCTCCCCTTTGCCCCGTCACGGTTTGGGCATGTAAAACCGGCGTCAACATTTACTTTGCTGATACGCTGTCCAAAACGGCGTCTAAGGTAATATCCATAGGAGTTTATCCTAAGGTTAGGGTGTATATCTTCAGGAAAGGTCATTTTTTATGGTCTTTTATAAATGGCGGAGGATTTCAGAAGCCTCTTCGTAAGGATCAGGAGCTGATATGATAGCGGATATCATCGCAACTCCTGACGCGCCATTTTTAACTATTTCTTGAATGTTGTTTTTCTTAATACCACCTATGGCAATAATAGGCACTACGATTCTTTTTGCAACCGAGTTTAATTTTTCTATTCCCAACGGATGGCCAAAAGGAGCTTTTGAAGGCGTATCATAAACAGGGCCGAAAACAATAAAATTAGCTCCTGTTTTTTCAGCGTTCAGAGCGCTCTCTTCACCGTGACATGATACCCCTATAAGCTTTTTATCTCCAATGATTTTTCTTACTTCATGCACCGGTATGCTGTTCTCTCCAAGCTGTACTCCGTCGGCATTCACTGCCAGGGCAATATCTGCCCTTTCATTTATAAAAAGTTTTGCCCCATACTCTTTTGTAAGTTGCCGGATTTCATAGGCTAACTGAAACAGCTCTCTGCCGTTAAGATCTTTTTCTCTCAATTGTACAGCTTTTACTCCCGCTTTCAGGGCCTTTTCAATAACTTCAGTAAGAGTGCCTGTTAATGTCTGTTTTCTGTCTGTAACGAGATATAGCTTGAAATCCAGCTTGTTTTCAGAAGCCATCTTTATTCTATTACCCCTTCTATGGGGCTTGATGCTGTTGCATAAAGCTTTTTAGGAATACGGCCGGCAAGATAGGCCAATCTTCCGGCTTTTACCGCGAGATTCATCGCTTCCGCCATTGCTACCGGCTCTTTTGCCCCGGCAATTCCTGTGTTCATAAGGATACCATGACAGCCAAGCTCCATTGCCACAGTGGCATCAGATGCTGTTCCCACTCCGGCATCAACAATTACCGGAACTTTAACGGAATTAAGAATAATCTTTATATTGTAAGGGTTACGTATTCCAAGACCGCTTCCTATGGGGGCGCCAAGTGGCATTACTGCTGCGCACCCTATATCTTCTAACTTTT
>WQYY01000090.1 GCA_009780995.1 Desulfuromonadales bacterium | reverse complement strand
GTTGCAAAGCATATTATGCTAAAAGAGCTTCTACTTTTACCTAACTTATTGCTTAACTATATTTTTCAACTACTACTATTTAGTGGGTTGATAACTAAAAATCTGAAGCTGGTATGTTTTTAAACATTGCCTAATTATATTATTTATAAAGAAACAGACATACATGGTATTATCCATTAGCTCAGGTGTTACCTCAGCTAATAAGAATAATGATATAAAAAATGATTGCCTAATTATACAAAATAAACATGATTAGGCAATAAACCATTTTACCTAATGACACAGGGTTTTGAGCCATAGGCAAGGCGTCCTGTAGGGGCGCGATTTATCGCGCCCTGTTTATCATGCCCCCATTGGGCGCGATAAATCGCGCCCCTACGGTCAAACGATACCCGACGAAGGCAACACGGCCAAAAACCGAAATCATATAAAATTAGACAGGACGTACTCTGGACCGCCCCATGCGTTTTATGAGTTTCCACAACGGCCCTCGCACCGGAAAGTGGCGGATCATTTCAAGCATTGCATCGCTTATATTAACTTCCAATCCGGGAGCTATCCAGTTTTTACGTTTTAAAGCTTCTGAGGTTACAAAATCGCAAAGTCTGTCCGCTATTTGCGGAGATATATAAAAAGTCGGCTCTACAAGAGAATCATCAGCTTTTATTACCCCTTCCAGAATAGCTTGCTTATGCAATCCAGTATTTGGAAATATTCTTATACCTGTCATCGCTATAACCGCGGTTGGTTCTACTTCATCCATTAACCGGAATGTCTCAAGGATAGTTTCCTCACTCTCGCCAGGCCCGCCAAAGAGTATATAGTGGGCAAAATCCATTCCTCTCTCTTTGCATAGGGCAGATCCATTTATTATACTGTCAACAGAGAAGGATTTACCAAGAGATTTTAGCATTTTGGGAGAACCGGCTTCCGTACCGAATTCAACAGCATCGCAACCCGCCGCCAGCATTTCATCAAGAAGTTTTGGAGGAAGAAAGTCAGGATTAATAAAGGCAGACCAGTTTACATGAAGCTTCTCTTCTACTATTTTTCTGCATAGTCCCCCGGCAAACTCCGTAGGAAAATTGAAAATATCATCAACAAAGTAAATATAATCCACCCCATAATCATTAACAAGGTGCTGTATCTCTTTTACAATATCCTCGACAGGTCTTGTACGGATATTAGCCCCTTCCAGCATAGGATAAGTACAATATGTACAGCTAAAAGGGCAACCACGCTTTGTCTGAAGATTGGCCATGCCACCCTTTTTGTTGTACAGGCCTACATCAAAAAGCCGCCTGTCAGGAGTCCCTATATCAGAAACCCGCTTTATCGGCCTGAAATTTTTCTCTCCCTGTATAATAACGCCTGGAAGGCCGACAGGCAATTCCCCATTTTCAACTATTGCCAGAAGTTCAGGGAGCAGGTCCTCTCCCTCTCCTACATTACCGTAATCCGCTCCGAATATCTCCATTAACTGAACAGGAAAGATAGAGAATCCTGAGCCTCCTATAATTGTCTTCCCATACTTTTTGCACAGAGTTACAACCTCTTTTACACCATCTACATAGGAGCGTACTCCCGGATATGCCACATTATCAACATTACGCATGGAAATTATGGAAACATCAGGTTTATATCTCTCAAGGGCAGCATGAAGATCTGCCATAGGATTATCGGAAAAGCAGAGATCAAGCCCTTCAACCTGGTGCCCCGCCTCTTCCAGCTTCGGCACCAGAAAAGCAAGCCCAATAGGGAATACAGGATACGGGGAGTGTTCACGGTTTGCTGAAACCAGTAAAAGTTTCAAGAATCCTCCTCTGCCCAAGCGATCATGTTATGCACAAGCTTTTCCACGTTATCAGGGAGTTTGTACTGTATGGTACCGGCCATATCAGTAAGAACATGGATAGTTGAGCCTTTTGCGCAGAGTTTTCCATCTTCACCAGTTATTTCCGATAAAAACTCAAGGGTTGCTGTTTCCCCCTTTTTCAAAGTAGTTCTTACCTTTAAGTTCTCATTGAACCTGGCCGGCTTAAGATATTTAAGCTCCAGCTTTACAACCGGAGCAAGAAATCCCAACTTTGCCAGTTGTTCCGCATCTATACCAAACTTACCGGCTATTTCAGTACGACCTACTTCCATCCAGGCAATATAATGCCCATGCCAGGCTACAGAGTAAGCATCTACCTCGTTAAAACGGACTGTTATTTCTGTTTCGTCCCAATTCACCGCTGTTCTCCCGCAATCCACCTGTTATACTTCATAAGAGAATCACCTGCTCCAACTTCTTGCCAAGATGTAATACCGGCTTTTCTGAGAGCCAGGTACGTAGCTTCCCACTGCACCGGCAAACAGAGCTCTTTAAGAAGAAAATCAGGAATGGCTTTTTTTTTCAAATAGCTCTGACTGTAATGTTCCATCATTGGTATAATCGGCTCTTTGAAGCTGTAGCTGGCTATAATAGCTTGCAGAGCGCCAGTGATTTCTTCTATAAGTGGTGTATGAATAGGAGCGTCAGCAGGAAACTCTTTGACGCTGAAAGCCCCCATGGCCAGAGCTTCAGTAATTGCTCCTTTTATTTTACCAGCTTCTCCCGCAAGCAGAAAATGCCGGGAAGCATTATAGTTGGCTATATAAACCCCGTTATTCTCTACCAATGACGCTATATGTGAAAGGGTAAGCCCTACAACACAGGTAAAGGCATATTCGATCTTTTCAGACATTTTTGAAAGCTCTCGGCCAATACGCCAGGTAAGTTCAACAGCATCACCGGCATCTATAGAACCACAGGCAGCAAGAGCGGGATAGATTCCCATGCTATGCTCTGCTATCATAGCCGGGGAATGAGAAGAATTTTTCAAAAGAGCTGTTTTATAAAGGCTCATTCCACAGCCATAAACCTGAAGTGATGTCTGTAAATCCTCCTCTTTTCCGCTCCATCTGAATTTTTCCAGATTAAAGCCGGTACTTTTAAAAACCAGCTCTGTAATTGCTGAAGCTTCGGCATCATCCGGTAATTTTTCTGAATAAGCAAGAGGTTGGCCTGGATACATCCATACAATCATAAAAGTATATCCGATTTAAAAATTAATAGTTTGTCAAGAATTTGTAAAATAAAGGATTATCTTCAATAATACAAAATTTTTCTTATTTTTAAAGTTGATATACTAGATTTTACAATGAATGGACTTGTATGACAATTTGGTTTATAAATACCTGACTTCGGATTTTGGTCATATGATTCCTCACAGAGACACAGAGATCACAGAGAGAAACAAAAACAAAACATTTAATTTAACCGCGAAATGCGCGAAAAACACGAAAATAAAACACACCCCATGTAGGGGCGCACTGTGTGCGCCCGCTAAACAACACGGACGCGCAATGCGCGCCCCTATGATAAATGCCGTAATTACGATGGCTGCGTAGGGGCGGCCATTGGCCGTCCGGTTTTTCGGGGCGCCCAGTATACGCCCCCTACGCAGAACGCCTTGCACATGAGCCAAAATTCTGTGCCATTAAGTTTGTAAAACCTGTCAAGGCGGGTGTATCCTTAGCTTACAGATTTTTGATGTATAAAAAGGCTTGCGACTTTTGTATTCTGACAAGACCAGCAAAGATGAGTGATTATTGATAAATGATAAATACAAAAAACGCTGCTGAAGTTACTCAGTCAGCCATAAACCACAGTTCACATAACGCCGTACCACCTGTCGCCGAATCTGTCCCTGTTACCCCTGACTACCCCACCGGGCCGATGAACGATAATACTGCTTTCCGTGTGCTCAGCGCGGTCAGCCTAGCGCATATGTTAAACGACATGATGCAGTCTATCCTGCTGGCAATCTACCCAATGTTGCAGGCGCACTTTTCACTGAGTTTCGCGCAAATCGGAATGCTGACACTGACCTACCAAATCGCCGCATCGCTGCTCCAGCCGGCTGTTGGGTTCGTTGCCGATAAACGCCCAATGCCGTATTCACTGCCAATAGGTATGGGTTTTACCCTGATGGGGCTGCTGCTCTTGTCAATAGCTCCTACTTATGGCTTTTTACTGGTGGCCGCCGCACTGGTAGGAACGGGCTCATCAGTATTTCATCCGGAATCCTCGCGCGTGGCACGCATGGCTTCCGGCGGACACTACGGCCTGGCACAATCGCTATTTCAGGTCGGAGGCAATATAGGATCGGCAATGGGACCGCTACTGGCCGCGCTCATCATCATTCCTCACGGACAATGGAGTGTAGCATGGTTTTCGTTGGCCGCACTGATAGGTATAATGCTGCTAACAGCTATCGGACGCTGGTACGCTGCCAATCGCTGGCGGCTCAGGCCAAAAGCACGCAAGATAGGTAATGGCACAGAGGCCACCATCCCGCGCCGTCGTGTCGTAGCAACGTTATGCGTACTGGGATTGTTGATCTTTTCTAAATATTTCTACCTGGCCAGTCTCAATAGCTACCTGACTTTTTATCTCATTGCCAAATTCGGAATCACAGTACGTTCAGCACAGATGTTTCTGTTCCTGTTTTTGGGCGCGGTGGCCGTTGGTTCTCTCATTGGCGGTCCGGTTGGTGACCGCATTGGCCGTAAAGCAGTAATCTGGGGATCAATTCTGGGGGTGGCGCCGTTTACTCTACTGTTGCCTCACGCAAACCTGTTCTGGACAGGCATACTGGTAGTTATTATCGGACTGGTGCTCTCCTCAGCTTTCTCAGCTATTCTAGTTTATGCTCAAGAGCTGCTACCTGGCAGAGTCGGCATGGTTTCAGGCTTGTTCTTCGGTTTAGCCTTCGGCATGGGGGGTGTCGGTGCAGCAGTGCTCGGGCATTTGGCCGACCTTACCAGCATTAACTACGTTTATCAGGTATGCGCTTTTTTACCGTTGTTGGGGTTGTGTGCGGCATTCTTGCCGGATATACGATCTTAAAAAAGTGTGGAGTGTAGAGTTTAACCCACCAATAATTTACGCCGTAGGCGTTTCATATCAATGGAAAAAGAAATATATGGATTTTTTTGCCCGTAGGACATCAAGCGTTAAAGCCCTACGGGCAAGATAGGAGCAACAGTCCCCGGTCGCCCGAAATAAATTTGCCCTCTAGTTAAAAACCTATAAACTTAGGATACGCCTAACTTCACGGGTTTTTAACTCCACTCTTCACACTCCACACTCCACACTAGATACACATATGACTAAAAGCCAAAGTCATAGCTTTCCCACCCCTAACGTTATCGTAGCTTTCATAACAGGTCTATCCGATACTAACGCTTCACCCTCAAGTATAAATAGCCTTCCAAAATTTTTTACCACTTTTACTCCAAATCTTAGCGTATCCCCTGGATTACACATTTCGAAAAACTCCGCATGGTCAATAGTTGCAAGGAATCCACCTTCACCCTCGTTCTGAACGGTAGCAACGCCTGCAAGCTGTGCAATAGCCTCTATTAACAGGATTTGTGAGAAAAATTCATTATGTGTAACTTGATGAACTGCTTCGGCTGAAGCACCGGGAGCAAGTGAGGTAATACGGTCGAGAAAGAGGAAGGGGTAACGGTGTGGTAAGTATAATGTAGGGTCAGTGTTGAACATACTCCCTCTTTATGACTTCGGCTTTTAGTCATATGCTACGTTAGTCTCGTTGCAGGACGTTCAACGTGGCGCTGCCACGCCTCACGCCCTGCTCCTCGACTACCGTCATTGCGGACTCGATCCGCAATCCCCTGCTATTTAGAGATTGCGGGTCAAGCCCGCAATGACGTCCCTGTGTTATTAGGTAAAATGCTTTATGTAAAAAGCTGTGAAGTCAAGCGTATTCTGAGTTTACAAGCTTTTAACTCCACTCTTCACACTCCAAACTCCACACTAGATACACATATGACCAAAAGCCAAAGTCATATTATTTCACAAATTCGATGACAAAATATGGCCCTTCAGGAGAGGCTGAGATATGTATACCCGTTTCACCACTCTCAAGGAGTGACACCAAACCAACCATAGACAGCCCGCCCATAGCTATTGAACGACCTGTTACAAGAGCCTGGTTAAATAATGGCGATGGAACCGCACTTTTTAAAGCAGGGATAAAGTCTGCTGTTCCTGATAATACTGCTTTTTTATCTTTAAAACTATCCGGTAAAAGGGTTGAAAAACCTTTCTGCTCTTTCCCTTTTATGATTCTTCCTATGTTTTTTATGCTCACTATCTCTGCAAGAATCTTAGCCCCTCTGGAAACCGCGTGCTCTTTACGTTCCAATACCAAAAGGCCGCAACCCTCCCCAAAACCGGCAGCATAGGTTTTATCCTGATGTAACTCTCTAAAACCATGAATCATCTGGTAATTAAGCTCATCTACTCCACCTGTTATCATTATGTCTGCCCTGCCTTCTTCTATAAACCGACATGCAAGCTGAAAAGCGGCTTCTGCACTGCAAAATCTTTGCACTGCAGTGATATTGGGCCCCTTGAATTTATGTTCTATTGAAGCGTTGCTTGCGGGAGCGTTTGCAACTGTGTTTGGGAAAAGCATCGGAGTTAACCCATCTACCCCTTTAAGAAAGTACCCTTTCAGAAATTCTTCTGAGGTTGTTATCCCGCTAAAACCTCCACCCAGAGTTATACCGGTTCTATGGGCAGGTATTTCATCTGCCTTCCACCCCGCATTTATCAGGGCTTGACCCGTAGCTACTACTGTGAACAGACTGGAACGATCGAATTTCCTGGCTTTAAGTGGCGGCATAAAATCCGATGCTCGAAAATCCTCTGCTTTACCCCATAAAGCCCCTGTTCTTGCGCCTACTTCTTCCGGAATTAGCGTCAAACAGCTTTTAGAGTTTTTCAGGGCGCTGAGAAACGGCTCTACACCGACTCCTGCAGCAGATATTGCAGCAACTCCGGTAACTACTATATTTTTTATATCATGTCTCATCTGCCAAGCACCAATGATGTAATATTACCGCCAAAAGCAAAGGAATTCGACATTGCAATTTTTGTAGAAGTGGAACGGGAACCATGATGGCAGTAATCCAAATCACACTCCGGATCGACACCTCTAAAATTAAGTGTTTGAGGAATAACTCCGGCTTTAAGGGCAAGAGTTGTAGCAACTGCTTCTATAGCACCTGCCGCTCCAAGGCAATGTCCTGTAATAGGTTTTGTGGATACAAGGGGAACGTTAATTGCCCGCTCTCCAAATACTTTTTTCATTGCTAAAGATTCAACTGCATCATTAAGAGGAGTCCCTGTACCATGAGCGTTTACCCAGCCTAC
>WQYY01000089.1 GCA_009780995.1 Desulfuromonadales bacterium | reverse complement strand
ATTTTGAATCTGTTCTTCTTATTTTAAACCGAGAATTAAATGTTGCAACTTTAATATCGCCACTAAATAGCTCAGCCAAACCTTCAAAGGTTCTTTCATCTATGTTTTTAACAGATGCAACAGCTTTAACAATTCCCCCGGTAACCGGCGCATGAAACTTCAGGCTTAAATCAGTTGTAACAAAATGAGTCCCTTCCGGTAAAATAGACTTAATTGCCATAGCAACAGTGGTATCTGCCAAGGCTGTAACTGCCCCACCATGCATAAAGCCTTTTCCCTGAGAATGTTTTACCAAAAAAGGCATTGTCAAAACAGCACGCCCATCTTTTGCCTCTTCTATATTCATGCCAAGATACTCTTCAAATGGAGCACAGGCTATCCATCCAGGGAGTTCAAAAGGGATTTCCCCTGCACCAGTCATGGGCTCTTCAAAAATATCTTTATACATTCCTATTACCCTTCCAGATTCATTTTTTCACAATAACAATACCTGAATCTGTAACAGTGTAGCCGTTTTTTATATCCATTTTATGGTCATATCCTATAGTCGCTCTATCACTTATAGCAATGTTTTTATCAATTATAGCTTTTTTTATTTTCGCATAGCGGCCAACTGTAACGTTTTCAAACAGTATGGAATCTTCAACCAAGGCATAGCTGTTAACTCTTACCCTAGATCCCAATATAGAACGTCTCACAACCCCTCCGCTCGTAATACACCCTCCGCAAACATATGAATCTATATTCATACCACGGCGGTCTTCATCATCAAAAACAGTTTTCGCAGGGGGAAGATTACCTTGATTAGTAAGTATGGGCCATTTATAGTTATAGAGATTCAGTTGCGGAGAAACATGGATTAAATCCATATTCGCCTCATAATAAGAGTCTATAGTCCCTACATCCTTCCAGTAACCACGCTCTTCGCTCTTCATTCCAGGTATTTGATTATCATTAAAATTGTAGGCAAAAACCTTATCTTTTGCCTCTACCATCATAGGGATTACATGTTTCCCAAAATCAAGGTCTTCATAAAGCTTTTTACCTTCCTGAAGTACCTCAATTAACCTTTTTATTGAAAAAATATAGTTCCCCATTGAAGCGAAACATCTGTCTCTGCCGGGAATAGGAGTTGGATTATCAGGTTTTTCCTCAAAACCTACAACTCTGTTATCATCATCCACCACTACAATACCAAACCTCGACGCTTCTGCCTGAGGAACCTCAATAGCGGAAATGGTAACATCAGCCCTGTTCATCTGATGATATGTTATCATCTGGCTTACATCCATCTTGTAGATATGATCTCCACCAAAAATCGCCACATACTCAGCATCCGACGATTCTATAAATCTCAAATACTGGTAAATCGCATCGGCTGTCCCTTTAAACCACTCCTCAGATTCACTTCTCACTTCAGGCGATATAGCAACTATATACTCTCCAAGGCCTGCCCATTTTGCCCAAGATTCCCTGATGTGCTTCATAAGAGAGTAGGATCTGTATTGAGTGAGAACGTAAATCTGCTTTATTCCTGAATTAAAAAGGTTACTCAATACAAAATCTATTATTTTATACTTACCCCCAAAAGGGACGCCAGGCTTTGGCCTATTAAGGGTAAGAGGGCTCAGCCTTTCGCCTTTCCCTCCTGCTAAAACCATGGCTATTGTATTCCTTGCAACATTTCCGGTAGGACTCAACATAGTGAACCTCCTTAACTGAGCAGTTGTCTAACCATAAAAACCAATTAAACCGTATAATTTAGCCTGTTTGTACCTTAGCACGGTTTTACACTTTTACAAGAATTATCTTATTACTTTTCCAGTGCACTCATAACCTGTTTCACATCATCCCAAACCTCACGTTTCTTTTCAGGATTGCGAAGCAAAAACGCTGGATGAAAAGTCGGCATAAGAGCCATGCCATGATAATCATGAAACTTTCCTCTAAGACGGCTAATAGGCGCTTTTGTATTTAACAGAGTTTGTGCAGCAAAAGTTCCAAGAGCAACAATAACTTTCGGAGAAATAGCCTTTACCTGTCTTAACATAAAATCATGACACTGCTCTATTTCGCTCTGGAGTGGATTACGGTTATACGGAGGGCGGCATTTAAGGACATTACAAATATAAACATCATCCCTTGAAAATCCCATTGCTTTAATAATTTTGGTCAAAAGCTGACCAGCCTCACCAACAAAAGGTTTTCCCTGGATATCTTCATCCCTGCCGGGAGCTTCTCCAACAAAAACCAAACTTGCAGACGGGCTTCCGGTACCAAAAACTATGTTTTTTCTACCTTCAGCAAGAGCACATCTTCTGCAATCACCTAAATCTTCCCTGATCTCTTCCAGAGTCTCTGTTGGTAACATAGGAGTATCTAAAACGGTCATACAATTCTCAGTACTTCCGGATATTGTACCCTGCGGCAATGGAAGCTCAGTTACTCCTGTTTCAATCAGATCTTCCAGGTAGTATTGTAATGAATTCAGTAAGGTCGCCTTATCATCAGGTTTCATGCCGTTCCTCTTTACTTTTTATAAATGGTTACTTAGTATTAATATATATGTTTTTTGTCGCTATCATAATCATTATAATTCTAATTCCGGGAGAAGCTATGGCATGGGGGCCGGGCTTCCATCTCCAGCTCGGAGTGAATGTATTAGAAAACCTCCAATTCTTCCCAACTGCTATTGCCGCTATTATAGGTACATTCCCTAATGATTTTCTTTACGGCTGTATTTCGGCTGATATTACTGTAGGAAAAAAATACACACAATACCTTCAACACTGCCACAGATGGAACGTAGGTAAAAAACTTCTGGAAACCGCTGATAAAGACGGGCAAAAAGCCTGTGCATTAGGCTATATCTCACACCTGGCAGCAGACAGTGTCGCCCATAGCTATTACGTCCCTATAAAAACCATACAAAGCTTTCCAACTGTCCTGCTTAACCATGCTTATTGGGAAATGCGGTTTGACACCGGAATAGAAAAAGATATATGGGAATTAGGCGGCAAAGTCGCAAAAGACTATCACACAGAAAATGATGCTTTATTAAGAAGTGTACTGGCAAATACACTTTTTTCCTTTAGCACTAATAAAAGAATTTTCAACTCTATACTTCTTTTAACTAGGCTTCAGAAGTGGCAGCAGCTTATCAAAACAATGAATGACATATCACGGTTTCATCTGGAAAAAGATGAAATAGATCTATGCACAGAGCTTTCAAACAAAGCTGTTTTTGAAACCCTGTCAAATATAGATGATTCTCCATGGTTCTTTGCTGACCCTACAGGGGAAAAAGCGCTTAAAACAGGAGAAGTTGTAAGTAGAAACCTTAGAATTCTTTACCGTACCGGCAAAATAAGTAAAAAAGATGCAATGACGCAAGTTGAAGACATGGAGCAAAAGTTTTTAGAAGCGATCTGTAAGCCTGAGCTTCTTGGTCAAATCCTCTCTAAAGAGTAGAATGCGCCTTTAACTTGATGGCCGCATCAAGAACTTTATACGCTACCTGCTCTTTAGCCATACTCGGCAGCTCTTCCACTGTCCCATCTTTAAAAAGTAATTTAACAATATTTTTATCCGAATTAAAACCACTTTCAGGAAGTGTCACATCATTCGCAACTATCAGATCAAGACTCTTCTTCTCCAGTTTTTTCCTGGCGTTATTTATAAGATCCGTAGTCTCTGCGGCAAACCCTATTAACACCTGTCCTAGCTTTCTGTTCTTTCCAAGATTTGCAAGAATATCAGGAGTTTTAACAAGATCAATTTTGATCTTATCTTCACCTTTTTTCATCTTATTTTCCGAAATAGACGCTGGCCTGTAATCAGCAACTGCTGCCGCCTTTATAATAACATCGTTATTATTACAACAAGCTGTTACAGCCTCTTCCATATCTTTTGCGCTTTTTACAGATATGAAATTTATACCTGACGGCTCAGGCAGGGATACCGGCCCGCTTATAAGGGTTACCTTAGCTCCCCGCCTCTTAGCAACTTTTGCTAAAGCGTATCCCATTTTCCCTGATGAGTGATTGCTTATAAAGCGGACAGGATCTATCGCTTCCAATGTAGGCCCAGCCGTAATCAGAACTTTAATCCCCGCCATATCTTTATCAGTAAGAACCCCTACTGCTTCCTCGAATATTTCCGCAGGCTCCATCATCTTACCTTTGCCATCCCAGCCACACGCGAGGTATCCGGATACAGGACCTGTAAAATAGTACCCCAGCTTCCGCAGCTTGGCTTCATTCTCCTGATAGATGGGATTATCATACATATTAACATTCATAGCCGGAGCTAACAGTAAAGGGGCTTTTGTAGCCATCACTGTTGTAGTCAACAGATCATCAGCAATCCCTACCGCAATTTTTCCTATGATATTTGCCGTTGCAGGAGCAATTACGAAAAGGTCAGCTTTATCAGCCAGGGATATATGACCAATTTCCTGTTCAGAAATAAGATTGAACATATCGGTATGCACCGGATTTCCTGAAAGGGTTTGAAAGGTAAGCGGAGCAACAAATTTTGTTGCTGCCTCAGTCATTATCACATGAACTTCCGCTCCTGATTTAACAAAAAGGCGCAAAAGCTCTACAGCTTTATATACGGCAATTCCGCCTGTAACGCCCAAAACTATCTTTTTCCCATTCAGCATTAGTATATGTCCCTAAGATATGGATTATAGTTCTTTTCATGGAATATAGTAGTAGATGGGCCATGCCCGGGGAAAACTTCCGTATCTTCCGGTAATACAAGGAGCTTTGTCTTAATTGATTCAATCAACTCATCAACAGAACCACCAGGAAGATCAGTTCTGCCTATAGACTCCTCAAACAGTGTATCTCCGCTTATTAACTTTGCTTCGGTTTCAAGATACAAACAGCATCCTCCAGGAGAATGTCCCGGAGTATGTATTACCTTAAGAGTTTGTCCGCCAAAATGAAGCAGCATTCCATCTTCTAAAAACTGAGTGGCCTTGGAATTATCCGCTTTCATACCATATGCGACAGCAGCAGATGACGCCTGTTCAAGAAATAAAGCATCGCCTTTATGAACCATAATAGGAGCCCCGGTAGCTTCCGCCAGTTTTTTATTCCCGCCGGAATGGTCAAAATGCCCATGAGTATTGAGAATGTAATTAATTTTCAGATTCAAGCATTGAATTGTTGAAATCACCAGATCAGTGTCAGCACCCGGGTCTATCACAACCCCTTCCTTTGCTTCCGAATCAGCCAGGATATAGCAATTAACGGCAAAAGCCCCTACAACCAGTTTTTTAAATATCATATGTATTATATACCTCTTTTATCCTTAACATCCTTATGAGTAGTGTGACTTCTGCTTTTGGTCATATGCTACGTTGCCTTTCCAGTTTGCCCGTAGGGCATACATATCAATAGGAATGTGATATAACAACCAGCAGATAGCCCGTAGGGCTTTAACGTTCAATGTCCTAAGGACAAAAAGATTTCCGTATATTTCTTTCTCTATTGATATGAATGCCCTACGGGCAAAGTATTCAATACTGGCGGATTGCCATCCGCCCCCACGCAGGGCACCCTGTCTATGAGCTAAAATTCTTTGCTTTCCCCCTAAATTTGCCTTTACATAACATATTAAATTATTGCCTAATCCTCTTTGTTCTCAGACAATTAGGCAATAATATTTCAAAGGCTTTTTCTATGCTCTATTTTTGCCAGCTGAGGTAATACCTGAGCTTGCAGAAAACTCAGACTACATATTTGTTAACATTCAGCATTGCCTAATCATATTTTGACATATACAATTAGGCAATAATTTACATGTCATCTTTACAGCTTCGATTAATGGTCGGTTGCAAGACGCCTCGCGTAGGGGCAGCCATTGGCCGTCTGATTATCAAGTGAAGTGTGAAATTAAACTCCACTCTCCACACTACAAACTCCACACTGAATCATTTAAAACAATCCCGGTTCCTTATTCTTTTTATCGCCGGCACCACCAAGCTCTGCAAAAGGGTTATTACTGAATCTCTCCGATACCGCTTCACTTTTCATACCAGACTGTCTTCCCTGTAACGGCTCTTCAACCACGTCTTCAACAACTTCTATTTCATTTACATGATCTGTCTGGCCTTCAGGTATATAAAAATATCTGTCATAAAGACGGTGATAAGGAGTCCAATGCCCCTGCATATCGCCACCCTTCTTAATATGGCTTCTTATGCCGTTAATCTTTGAATCAAGATCATCCAGATAGCTTAAAATAGTTGCTTCCACAGTCTTAGGGCGTTTTGGAGAACCATATTCGTACTGGCCATGATGCGAAATAATCATATGCCGTAAGAGCATTGACAACTCAGGAGGGAAATCCTGGATATCGGCAATTTTTCTGCTTATCATCTCTAAACCTATAGTAATATGCCCTATGAGTTTCCCCTCGTCCGTATAATCAAAACTCCTTGTATATGTCATCTCTTTAATTTTGCCCAGATCGTGCAGCAGAGCCCCTGTAACAATCAGATCACGATCCAAACCCGCATAAAGAGGCACAATAGCATCAACAAGCCTCGCAACCGAAAGAGAATGCTCTAAAAGACCGCCAAGATATACATGGTGCATACCTTTTGCTGCCGGAGCTGTACTATACCTCTCCATAAACTCCTTATCGCTGAAAAACGAATCCAGGAGTCGCTTCAACCATACATTTTCAATACTCTCCAGCAGAATTTTCAATTCCTGTTTCATTTCACCAATATTGCCGCTGGTCTCCGGCAGAAAATCAGAGAGCACTACCTCACTCTCATCCACTCTTTTCAGGTCAGAAATAATCAGTTGCATCTTACCAAGATAAACAGACGCCTTAGCCTCAATATCCAGAAAATCGTTTTTATTGAACAGGGTACTTACATAATCTGCATCATCCCAAACTTTGGCATCTACCTCTCCGGTTTTATCCATTAAACGTATGGTAAGATAGGGTTTACCATTCTTTGCCATAGCAGTTATCTTCTCTTTAACAAGGAAAACCCCGTTTATATGGTCTCTGTCTTTTATATTGTTTATAGAAATCTTTTCCATCATTACCTTTCTTATAACTTCAGCTTCTGTCCATATTCTGCGTTACCGGAGACTGCACTGAGCGAAGCGAATGTGTCGCGTCTCCCTCAACCGTAGGGGCGGCCATTGGCCGTCCGGGTTTTCGGGACGCTCAGTGTGTGCCCCCTACGCAGGGCGCCTTGCCTATGGCTCAAATCCTGTGCCATTAGGTAAAATGATTTTTT
>WQYY01000088.1 GCA_009780995.1 Desulfuromonadales bacterium | reverse complement strand
ATTCTGTCCAAATATCCTGTCAAGGTAAATCGAAACAGCGGAACGGACTGAAAGGTGATTATAATCTCCTACTCCATAAATAGGCTCAAGTATTATATCTGCTTCCTCAAATATTGATTCCGTTAACCCCCAACCTGTTCCGAACACCAGTAAAAAAGGGGCGTCCTCATTATTTATACGATCTATTAAATCAGATACAGGAATTGCATTATCATGGTTTGATGCCCCTGTAACCACAACAACCGGTTCTTTACCATACTCTTTTTTCAAAGATTCCTTTACGTCACCTAAAGAGCCTGCGATTTTAACATTATCCAAAGCCCTTTTACGTTCAGGATTATATGTTGCACCCCAACCACTCTGCCAGTGCTGAGTAATCCGCTTCACAAGCTCCTGCTGTTCTTCTGTCGGGGTAACAATATAATAGGCAGAAACTCCGAATGTACATGCGGCCCTGGCAATATCATGTATATCCAGATTAGTTACTGCTGTTGTTACCATTTTTTTATGCTTGTCATAGACCGGATAATGCAGCAAAGCAATACTAAAAGAGCCTTTCACTGAACATGCTCCTTTTTCAGGCTCTCCAAATATCTTTTATCTTCCTCGTCCAATAATGCGGAATCAATAAGTTCAGGACGCGAGATTAATGTTTTCAACAGCGATTGATTACGCCTCCAGCGCTCAATCTCTTTGTGATTCCCTGAGAGAAGGACTTCAGGAACTTTCGACTCCCTGAATTCAGGAGGCCGGGTGTACTGTGGATATTCCAGCAGCCCATTACAGAAAGATTCACTGATTGTAGACTCTTCAGAGCCGAGAACACCGGGCTGTAATCTTGCCACGCTGTCAATTATTACCATTGCTGCCAGTTCGCCGCCGGTCATCACGTAATCACCGATGGAGAGCTCTTCAGCTCCTGACAACTCTTTTACACGCTCATCAAAACCCTCATAATGACCGCAAATTACAATCAACTCCTGCTCAGATGCAAAATCAACCGCCATCTGCTGGCTGAATTTAACACCCCTTGGCGAAGTTATTATCACACGGGCACCAGGTGCAAGCCGTTTAACATCTTCAATAGCGGCCATCAATGGTTCAACTTTCATAACCATTCCTGCGCCACCACCATAAGGTGTATCATCTACTGTTTTATGTTTATCAATGGCATAATCACGAATGTTATAAAAGTTCAGAGAGATAATCCCTTTATCAATGCCCCGTTTGATAATACTCTCTGAAAAAGGCCCTTCAAACATTCCGGGGAAAAGTGTCAAAATATGAAATTTCATAAATCAGACAACCATTCACCAGGATTCACTGTCATAACTCCTGACTCAAGGTCAACCGAAACAACCACATCTTCAAGGGCCGGAAGTAAACACTCTTTGCCGTTTGAGACAATGACATAAACATCATTACTACCGGTTTCTATAATACTGTCAAGGCGGCCTAATTCTTTGCCATCTGTAGTAACAACCTTAAGACCTATAAGATCGCGCCAGTAATATTCATCTACCGAAGTTTCAGGCAGTTGTTCACGAAGAACAAAAATCTCCTGGCCAACAAAGCGTAATACCTGATTGATATCTGAGAAATTCTTCAGGCTAATCAGCGCTCTTTTACGATTTACAGAAGCTTTCTCAATATCAAAACTCTCTGACTGGCCAGATGAATCTTTTAAAATAACAGATTCCAATACCGGCAGAGTGCTAGCTTCACCGGAATACAGCGTAACTTTTAATTGCCCATGTATTCCGTGAGTAGCTGTAACTTTTCCCAGCAATACCAGATTGTTATCGGCTTCTTTATTCGACAATCTTGAGAATTGCTTTCTTACTATCCTTTGTAGCCACAGCATTCAGAAGAGTACGGATTGCTTTAGCTGTACGGCCTTCTTTACCGATGATTCTGCCCATATCCTCTTTGGCAACTGTTAGCTTGATTACAATAGTTTCCTCTTCCATCTCTTCAGTTGTTTGTACCTGCGTTGGGTCATCTACAAGGGCTTTTGCAATAGTCTCAACAAGCTGTCTCATAACGGTGTCCTTTGTCTACTGGAATATCCGGCTTACCGGTTTTCAAATTATATTAAGCAGCTTTACTAACGAATTTTGCCCACACACCTGATTTTTTCAGTAATTGTTTAACTGTTTCAGTAGGTTGTACACCTTTACCAAGCCAGTTAAGAGCTTCAACTTCGTTAACTTTAAACTCTGCAGGATTCAAATTCGGATCATATGTACCTACATTCGCGATAAATCTGCCATCTCTTTTAGAGCGCTCATCAGTAATAACCACCTGGTAAAAAGGCTTCTTTTTTGCCCCTGCTCTGGCAAGTCTCATTTTTACAGCCATTTGTTTCCTCCTGATATTGCTGCAACCAAAAAAAGCTGCATCTGTTATAATAATTTATAGTTAAATCTTAATTCAATCTTTTTTTCAAAATGGGAACGTTCCTTTTCCCATGTTTTTCATGCTTTTGAGCCCCTTCATCATACCCATTGGCCCCATTTTCTGCATCTGCTTAACAACCTTTTGAGCTTCTATAAAACGTTTAATAAGCTGGTTAACTTCCTGTACAGAAGTACCGCTCCCCTTCGCTATTCTCAGCCTTCGGCTTCCGTTGATTATAGTATGATTGGTTCTCTCTTCCTTTGTCATCGAATCAATAATAGCTTCAATCCTTTTTATCTCGTCCTCAGGGGGCTGCATACCCTGAACCTGCTTCATCATTTTTCCAACGCCCGGAATCATACCCATAAGGGATTCGATAGAGCCCATCTTCTTCAACTGTTGTAACTGATTCTTGAAATCATCTAAACCAAACTGGTTTTTCTTAAGTTTGTTTTTTAAACGCTCTGCCTCTTTAACATCAAAATTCTCACTCGCTTTTTCAATAAGAGTAAGAACATCTCCCATTCCCAGGATACGAGAAACAAGCCTGTCAGCATGAAACTGTTCCAAAGCATCAAGTTTTTCACCAAGCCCGACAAACTTAACAGGCTTACCTGTAACAGCTCTTATTGAGAGAGCAGCTCCACCCTTGGCGTCGCCATCAAGCTTAGTAAGAATTACACCTGTGATACCAAGTTGTTCGTTAAAACCTGATGCAACATTTACCGCTTCCTGACCGGTCATTGCATCAGCAACAAAAAGTATCTCATTTGGAACGACTTTATCCCTGATTCTTACCAGTTCGTTCATAAGATATTCATCTATCTGATGACGACCTGCAGTATCAATAATAACCGTGTCAAAACCGTTTAGCTCCGCATACTGCAAAGCTTCACTGCATATATCAACCGGGTCCTGATCAGGACTGGAATTAAACGTCTCTATTCCAAGCTGCGCTCCAAGCACCTTAAGCTGTTCAATAGCTGCCGGCCTGTAAACATCAGCAGGAACCAAAAAAGGCTTTCGCCGCTGCCCTTTCAGATACTTTGCAAGCTTTCCGCAGCTTGTAGTCTTACCGGAGCCCTGCAAACCTGCCAACATGATAGTAACAGGCGGTTTAGCGGCCAGATCAAGGGAATTATCCTCATCTCCACCCATAAGCGAAACAAGCTCATCATTAACTATCTTGATAACCTGTTGCCCGGGAGAAAGGCTTTTCAGGACTTCTGTCCCAATAGCGCGCTCTTTTACCTTTTCTACAAAATCCTTAACAACCTTGAAATTAACATCAGCCTCAAGAAGCACAAGCCTCACTTCACGAAGGGCATCTTTAATGTTATCCTCTGTCATAACCCCTTGGCCGCGGAGTTTTTTAAAGACAGAATCAAGCTTATCAGAAAGTGAATCAAACATTATGTACCATCTAAATAATACAAATTATTATCAAAGAGTAAAGGGCACTTCTACCCTTGTAAGAGGGTAAATATAGATGCAACAACCGTTTTTTGTCAAGTTAAAAACACTTTTTACATGTTGTTCTTCAATAAGACCTTTGATAGAGTAAGAAAATGAAAACTATAGGAATTATCGCTGCCCTCCCTGAGGAAGCCAACCAAATCATAAAACATTATCCTGAAAAGAAACATTCAAAACTTCAGGGATTTGATCTATTCCGATTTTCTACTGATACATACCACGTCTCACTCATTATTGGCGGAATGGGACCTAAAAATGCCTATAATTGCGCTAAAGCTATTATTGAAGCAGAAAACCCGGAAGCTATTTTAAATATAGGCTTTTGCGGAGCAATAACCGAAAATCTCAGAATTGGAGATATTATTCTGGGAGAGCGCATATTTAGTTATTCCAACGGGATATTTAATGAAGCGTTAACATCAAAAAAATTCGGAGAGGCCTTTAGCGAAAAACATATACAAGCCTGCTCAGGGTCATTTATAAGTTCATCAGAAGTTGTAGATAAACATGAGATTTTAAAGATTATCCCTAAAGAGATATTAAATCCTGTTCTTGAAATGGAAACTGCCGCAGTTGCAGAAGTTTGTGAAAAATTTAACGTCCCGTTAATGGCAATACGCTCAGTAAGCGATCAGGCAACAGAAGAGATTGATTTTAAAATTTCGGATATTACCGATGAAAACTACAAAATAAAAATTTCAAAAGTCATTTTAGCCTTAATAAGAAAACCCCCTCTACTAATGCAATTTATCCGTTTGGCAAAAAATTCAAAAAAAGCGGCAACAACTTTAAAAGACACTGTTACTAAAATTATTGAGCAAACACCGTGATTCCTCACAGAGGCACAGAGGTTACAGCGATATAAAATTAAGCTGAACAACCAGAAAAAGTTTTTGCTTCATTACTGCAAAAACTTGTTATTCCTAATAAGTTTTGTTACAATAACCGCAAATTCCAATGAAGGCGGTTTTTTTATATGATACAAAGACAGGAATATCTCAACTCTCTTATAAGTTTTCGGGATAAGAAGCTAATAAAAGTTGTTACAGGGATCAGGCGGTGCGGAAAATCCACGCTGCTTGAATTGTTTCAAAACTACCTGCGTACCGACGGTATAACCGATGAACAAATCGTATCCATAAACCTTGAAGAATGTGAGTATGATGAAGTTGAAACATACAAACAGTTATATAACTTTGTGGCGGAAAAAATTGTTCCGAATAAAAAGATGTACATCTTCATTGATGAAGTGCAGCGTGTAACTGATTTTCAAAAAGCTGTTGACAGTCTGTATGTAAAAAAGAACTGCGATGTTTATATCACAGGCTCAAACGCTTATCTCCTCAGCGGCGAATTAGCAACTCTGCTTTCGGGTCGGTATGTTGAAATTAAAATGCTGCCGTTGTCATTCAAAGAATATATTTCAAATTTTCCTGACGATACAAATCTGGAACGCTTATATGCGGACTATATCCAAAACAGTGCATTCCCTTATGCATTGGAAATCTCAAAACCAAAAGACAGGCGGCAATATCTGCAAGGTATTTATGACACCATAGTTTTAAAAGACATCGTAATCCGTAAAAAGTTCCCCGATACCGCTATGCTTAAAAGCGTTACACGCTTTATGTTTGACAACATCGGAAACCTCTGTTCCACAAAGAAAATTGCAGATACGATGACATCGGCAGGACGTAAAATCTCTGTCCACACGGTAGGAAGTTATTTAACTGCCTTAACTGATTGTTTCATACTCTATCAAATCGGACGATACGATATTAAAGGCAAACAATACCTGAAAACAGGTGATAAATATTATGTCGCTGACATTGGTTTGCGTTACGCCATGCTTGGGACAAAAAAAGTGGATATATGGCATATTCTGGAGAATGTTGTATTCCTTGAACTTGCTCGGCGGGGGTATGAGATTTACATTGGCAAGGTCGGCAACGCCGAGGTTGACTTTATCGCTATTGGCGATGAAAGCGAAGAGTATTATCAGGTGGCATACACCGTTATTGATGCTGATGGTGCAACACTGCGCCGTGAACTTGCACCGCTTGAAGCCATCAAAGACCATAACCCGAAGTATCTTTTGACAATGGACAATACGCCACTCACTTCGCACAATGGTATTAAGCAAGTGAACGTGCTTGATTGGTTATTAAAGTCCACGTAGGATTACGCAAAGGCTTTATATAGACGGCTTTCTTTCCTCTGTGCCTCTGTGAGAAACTGGATTTCACATTCTTGCCTAATAGTACAAATATATAATATCATCTTGGTTGATTTCTTAAAGTATTAAAACCTATGAGCTGAAGTAATACTTGAGCTAATAGGTTTTAATAGCATACATTGGAGCGTTCAAAAAATTGCCTAATTATATTATTACTATATTTAATAATTTATTCCTTCATTCTTCAAAATATTTTGTGCATCAGGATCACCCTGCTCAGCAGCTTTTCTGAGCCATTTAAAAGCTTCCTGATAATTTTTCGCTTTGAAATACATGCCCCCTAAAAAAAATTGTGCGCCAGCATGGCCCTGCTCAGCAGCTTTTTTGTACCATATAAAAGCTTCTTCATAATTTTGTCTTACTCCTGTTCCAAACTGATAGCTCTCCCCTACATGAAATTGTGCATCAGCAAGACCTTGATCAGCCGCTGTTTTGTACCACATAAAAGCTGCATAATCATTTTGTGCTACTCCAGTTCCATCACTGTACATAACTCCAAGATAGTTTTGTGCTGCAGCGATACCCTGATCAGCAGCTTTTTTAAACCATATAAAAGCCTCTTGATAATTTTGTGCTACTCCTCCTTTTCCATAGTAATACAAGTATCCCATACCAAATTGGGAGATATTATCACCCTGTTGAGCAGAAGGTAAAATATCTCTAGCGTTGATTGACAGGTCTTCGTCAACACCTGCATTTGCGCTGACGGCAAACAATATGCTAACAATAAAAAATACAACAAATGATTTGAGAAAAAACTTCATCTATGCCCTCCACCGTTTCTTAAATTATAGATAAATCATTTTGGAGCACACCGCTTTACATATGCTTTGTAATCGTCTTTTTCAAAAACCCTGTCACCCTTTACAAAGTACCCCTCTGGTGTGGTATGTCCAGCGCCAGGCAGCATAGCCAACTGCTGAGCGAATCTACTATCGTATATTTTGAGTGTACGTTTATCTTCTGATAGGCCATAATAGTCGTCATTGAGGTACCCTACTACCTCAATGGTTTCAACTTGGGGGTACTCATCAAAAATAGCTTTTAGCGTCCACGGCATGACTCAAACCTCCTTGAATAATTTCTTTTTTAATTACTAAGACATTAGCGTTAAAAGTTTTCTTCCAAACCATCAATGAATCTGGAGATCGTACACTATGCCATGAGTCTGACACTCACCAACTCCCTGATGACCATAGGCCTGAAATACGCAAGACAAGCTATTGCCCTCTGCTGATTGTGCCATTATGTTGCCCTGTACGAGAAAACTCATTCCAGTGGCGTAACCGCCAGTGCCAAATACAGTGCCTCCATTTCTGACGTAGGCATAGTGGCCGTTATAGGTTTCATGACCTATTGTAATTGTAACGTCGCCTAGAGAAGCTTTTCCATGACCCATTTCTCCGTGATCATGGGGCATTAAATTAAGGTCATACGTGCAGCCCGCAAGTAGTAAGGCCATCATACATGTCATTATTTTCTTCATTTATTCTCTCCACTATTAACACTATAAAAAACGAATATAATCAATTTGAGAGTCGTATCTGAGAGGGGCTTCTTACAATAATTTCAGGGATCCCACGATATTCTTGTATTAAGCCGGTTACGCAGATATTTCTCCCCGAATAAGTAACCTCAGGTGCTCCAAATGCTGGGCGGTCATTACCCCATATCAGCGCGGTGAAAATTTGATTAGGGTAAGGCTCTCCAAGGTTCAGAAAGGTAGGCTGCCCTTTTGAGCGGTAGGCAAATTTTGCCGAAGCTACATAACCACAAACAGTGGTATATTGGCCTATATATCCGGAAGCTTCGTATGGAGTAATTGCCCAGCTAAATGAACTCACCAAAACAACGATTACTAAAGATAGTATAAGCACTTTAAGATTTAACATTGTTTTCATTGGACCTCCCTTTTCCTAATTTGTTAATTTCTCTTTAAATGAAATTTACTAACTT
>WQYY01000087.1 GCA_009780995.1 Desulfuromonadales bacterium | reverse complement strand
GCATTTACTACCCGGCCAATAAGAGCCTCTCCAACAGGGACTTCAACGATCCTGCCGGTACGTTTTACAGTTGCCCCTTCTTTAATACGTTCGTTATCTTCCCCAAGAATAGCAGCGCCTACATTATCTTCCTCAAGGTTAAGTACCATTCCCAAAATACCGCCAGGGAATTCCAGCAGCTCACCGGCCATTGCTTTATCAAGTCCATAAATACGGGCAATCCCATCACCAACTGAGATAATGGTACCTGTTTCAGCAATCTCAACCTCTCTGCCATACTCTTTAATCTGCTTTCTGATTAATTCGCTAATTTCTTCAGCTCTGATTTCCATAGGATTGTTTCACCCCTTATGTAATGTATCTTCTATCTTAATCAATTGAGTTTTAACGCTTCCATCTAAAACCATATTTCCAATCTTGGTAACTATCCCTCCAATAAGGGCAGGATCCTCTTCAACTTTAAGGATTACTTTTTTACCGCTATTTTTCTCTAAAGCCGTTTTTACTTCTTCTACTTTCACCTCATTAATCTTTAAAGCTGAAGTAACTACAGCTCTCATAACACCTGAAAGCTCATCAGCAAGGTCTTTATAAAGAGAAACTATGTTAGGCAGGCATGACAGACGGTTTCTCTCAAGAATGAGCATAAAAAAATTGCGGATTGTTTCAGATAACCCTAACTTCGCCGCAATTTCTCCAAAAACAGTATGCTTCTCTTCAACACCATAAACAGGACTTAGAAGAACGGCATTAAGTTCCGGCTGGTTTAGAAGTAACATCTCCACTTCTGAAAGCTCTTGTTGAAATTTTTCAAGTGCATTCTCTTCCACAGCCAGTTGTACCAGTGCCTTAGTATAACGACGTGCTATTGCATTAGCGCTCAATGTAATTCCACCACCTTGGAAAGATATTCATCAACCAATTTACCCTGATCATCAGCACCTATAACTTCTTTAAGAGTTTTTTCAGCTAATTGAACAGCCAGACGAGACGCTTCATAACGAAGCTCAGCCTTAGCTTTTATTATCTCCTGTTCAGCAGCCTTAACAGCCTGAGCTTTAATTTTTTCAGCAGATGAAGCAGCTTCAGCAATTATACGAGCTTTCTCTGCAAGCCCTTCTTCTCTCATAGCCGCTCGTAACTCTTCAACCTCTTTATTTGCATCTGCAAGCTTTTGGTCATATTCAGCAATTTTTTGCTCTGCAGCAACCTTCATCTCCTCAGCTTCTTGTAAACTCTTTGCTATATTCTCACGGCGCTCCGAAAGAGCTTTCTTGACATCCAGCTTTTTTATTCCCCATACAAAAATTATTACAAGCATGGCAAAAGCTATACAGCGCCACATTAAATCCTTTAACTGAACAGCCATACTAACATGTTCTTCGTCACCCTCTGCAAAGGCTAACGTTGCCGTCAACAAGATCAATACCATAAAAATAACAGTAAGAACCTGTGGTTTAAGAGCAATTTTAATACAACGCTTCATATCACAAGCTCCTCCCAAGAACCTTTTCACAAATATCTTTTGAAAGGGATCTTGCCTGTTCCTGAAGTATAACTCTCGCATCAGACACTTCCGCAGAAATCCTTGTCTTAATTGTGTTAATGGAATCAGTTGCTTCTTTGCGGGCAAGCTCCAGGATTGCGTTTTCTTCTGCCTGAGCCTCTTTAGTGAGCTGACCACGCTCATCAGTGGTATTGGATTTCATGTCACGAAGTCTGGCCTCATATTCAGCCATCTTTGCCTGGATCTCCTGGTCAACAACTTCTGCGCGTTCTTTGGCGGAAAGGAGTTCATCACTCCGCTCTGCAAGAATTTTACGGATTGGTTTATATAAAAAGATATTTAAGATAAGAATGAGCAGGAGGAAACCTACAAGTTGAAAAACAAAGGATAAATTTATATCAATCACTCTTGCACCTCTTGCATAGTTGACTGTTCTGTAGGGTCAAATTGAATAAAAAGTCTATGCTAACTATCATAGAGCTCCTTGACTGTCAAGCTTTTTTACCGTAAACGTTTTTACTTGAGTCTAAGGAGGTCAATAATCCTTTCAAGTTCTTCTTTGCTCCCATAACTGATTTCGATTTTTCCGCCTCGGCTTGAAGAACTTATTAAAACTTTTGCCTTGAAATACTTTTTCAGCCGTTCAACCAGATCATTTAATTCAATACTATTTTTCTTAACTTTCTTAACAGGCTTACTGGTTTTCATACGTCTTACAAAAGCTTCTGTGCCGCGGACAGTAAGATCCTTCTTTATTATTTCATTTCTTACGGATTTAATATTTTCACTCTTATCAAGAGAAAGTAAAGCCCTTGCATGCCCCATAGTCAGCCGTTCAGAAACAATATCATCCTGTATTTCAACAGGGAGCTTCAATAAACGGAGGGCATTTGCAACAGTAGAGCGGTTCTTCCCAACACGCTTTGCAAGCTCCTCCTGAGAAAGGCCACTACGATCTATAAGAGATTTGTACGCCTCTGCTTCTTCAATTACATTTAAATCTTCCCTTTGAATATTCTCAATAAGAGCCATTTCAAAAGCTATATCTTCAGACACATCCTGAATAACCACCGGGACTTCATATAATCCAGCCTTTTGTGCCGCCCGCCAGCGTCTCTCACCTGCAATCAATTCATAATAGTCACTCTTTCTGCAAACAATAAGAGGCTGAATAATCCCATTTTCGCGGATTGATACAGCCAGTTCCTCAAGCTTTTCAACACTGAAAATTTTACGGGGTTGAGCAGGATTAGGCTTAATCTCTTCTATTGCGCATAAAAAGTAATTCGAATCGCTTTGACTGGCTACTTGCAATAAAGCCCCTATCCCTTTACCAAGGCCAGATTGTTTAACCATTATAATCCCTCCCTTTTCAAGAGTTCATTAGCCATATCAAGATAACTTACCGCACCTTTAGACATAATATCATATAAAATTATAGGTTTCCCATAACTTGGAGCTTCTGACAATCTTACATTTCTTGGAATTATCGTATTAAAAACAACATCTCCAAAATGTTTTGTAATCTCGTCTTTTACCTGCCTGGATAGATTATTTCTTATATCAAACATTGTAAGAAGGATACCTTCCAACTTAAGAGCAGGGTTAAGGCTTCTCTGAACCAGTTTTAATGTATGTAATATCTGAGAAAGCCCTTCCATAGCGTAAAATTCACACTGTAAAGGTATCAGCAAACTATCAGACGCTGCCATAGCATTAACTGTAAGAAGGCCAAGAGACGGTGGAGAATCTATAATTATGAAATCGTAGTCGTTCCTCAGTTTAGACAGAACTTTTTTAAGCTGTTTTTCGCGGTCACTTATCTCTATAAGTTCCAGCTCCGCCCCTGCAAGATCAGGCATAGCAGGCAAAAGAAAAAGATGGGAAATCTCAGTTGGCTTAATGATACTCGCGGGATCAACAGAATTAATAACAGCATCATAAATACTCTTATCTAAATCCCCCTTTTCAACACCCACTCCGCTGGTAGCATTTCCCTGGGGGTCCATATCTACAAGTAGTACACGTTTTTCAGAAACAGCTAAAGACGCAGCGCAATTAACTGCCGTAGTTGTCTTACCAACTCCCCCCTTCTGATTTGCAACGCATATAACACGAGCCATTAACAGTAACCCTTCAACTTCTTTGGTAACGTCTTGGATTTAATTTCGCAACTCTTCCGGCAAAACATTTTCTTTTGCTATAACAAGCTCTTTTTTAAGTGAAAAATGATGAACGATCATTGATAAATGATAAATACAAAAAGTGCCCCTGGAATTCAAGCAAACTTCCATCCATAATTCACAATTTATCATTCTTCGTTGCCGTGTAAACGGCACTCTCTGGCGGAGAGAGAGGGATTCGAACCCTCGATACCGGTTTCCCAGTATACTCGCTTAGCAGGCGAGCGCCTTCGACCTGCTCGGCCATCTCTCCAAATCGAAGTGAACATATAATACTTAATATAAACTGGCGGAAGAGGTAGGATTCGAACCCACGGAACTTTCGCTCAACGGTTTTCAAGACCGCCGCCTTCAACCACTCGGCCACTCTTCCACTCAAATAAGTTAGGCATTATATTAGACTAACTTATAAACAACAAGAAATTTTTTCCATACCTCCAACATAAGGTTGAAGTGCTTCAGGAATGAGAACAGAGCCGTCAGATTGCTGATAGTTCTCAAGAATTGCAACTAAAGTACGGCCAACAGCCAAACCGGAGCCGTTCAGAGTATGCACAAATTCAGGTTTAGCTTTCTCATGCTCACGAAACCTTATACCTGCCCGCCTTGCCTGAAAATCTTCAAAATTGCTGCAAGAAGATATTTCACGGTAAGCACTTTGACCGGGGAGCCATACCTCAATATCATAAGTCTTTGCGGCTGAAAACCCCATATCTCCCGTACAAAGCTCAACAACTCTGTAAGGCAAATTTAAACGCTTTAGGATCTCTTCTGCATTCTCAAGAAGTCTGCCAAGCTCCTGATATGAATCGGAAGGGTGTACAAACTTTACCAGTTCCACTTTATTAAACTGATGTTGCCTTATAAGTCCTCTTGTATCTTTACCATAAGAACCGGCTTCCTTCCTGAAACATGGAGTATAGGCAGTATAAGAAATAGGGAGGTCTTCCTTTCTGAGGATTTCATCTCTATGAATATTCGTTATCGGAACTTCCGCAGTTGGTATCAAAAAATATTCAACATCCGAAACAGAAAACAGGTCGTCTTGAAACTTGGGCAACTGGCCGGTACCTGTCATGCTTGCCCTGTTCACCATAAATGGAGGAAGCATTTCAGTATATTTATGATCTGTTGTATGAATATCCAGCATGAAATTTATAAGCGCCCGCTCCAGCCTGGCGCCCATATCTCGATACAGGGTAAAACGAGCGCCGGTAAGCTTTGCTCCCCGTTCAAAATCCAGAATACCCAACTCTTCCCCAATTTCCCAATGGGGCTTTGGCTGAAAAGTAAAACTTGGAATCTCTCCCCATTTTCTGAGCTCCACATTGTCATCTTCTGAACGTCCAATTGGAGCCGTTATGCATGGTAAGTTCGGTATAGTCATAAGGAAATCGGTTACTTTTTCCTCTAATTGGTTAAGCTCTTCATCCATCTCCTTTATACGTTGGGAAACAGAGCGCATCTCCGTTATCTTATCCTGAACAAGGCTTTTATCCTTAACCTTACTAATCTCCTCTGAAACTCTGTTTCTAAGGGCTTTAAGAGATTCCGCTTCCTGCAGCATATCCCTTCTTCTACTATCCAACTCTTTAAAAAGTTGCAGATCAACACCCTCACCTCTTGTTCTAAGGCGTTCCTCTGCTTCAGCGCTGTTTTCCCTAAGATACCTTATATCAATCATAAAAAAATCCTCTGCTTTAGATTACTAAAGCTTTAGTTTGTAACATTTGAATATAAGATAGTCAATCAACAAGGAATAATAAGAATATATGGGCTTAGAACCAGCATTTGAAAACGTCTTTTAGGATCAGAATCCCATAGAGTGGCATCCTCTAAAGTAGGCTTCCCTATAAAACCTTTATTTATCCATTTTTCTATCGTCTGAGCATCATCAATAGCTATCCTGAAGCCAACTTCCGCTAAATCGAGATCATCAGTTACAATAATCAATACACCTCTCTCCATATGAGGTTTTAACCATTGCCACTCCGCTTCATCTATACTCATAGCAAGCTCATTTTTTGTGTTACTCTCACTCACAACTTTCTCCCGACTCTTTTATTACCAACTCGAATAGTCACCTTCTCCTGATCAAAATATTCCAGAACAGGAATCATAAACTTACGGGACAGACCGGTAAGCTCCCTGAATTCCCCTGGATCAATCTCCTTATGTTCCTTTAAAAACCCGACTAACTTATCTCTCAATAAAAAAATACACTCAGGTAAATAATAAAGATCATTTTTAACTTTCACTACCACACCAAGCTCCAGAAGACGATTTATATATGTAAGAACTCTCTTTTCGTCCAGGCCTAATCTGATTGAAAGCTCCTTAACTGTCGGAGGTTCGTATGCTCCTCTCTTAATGGCTTCAAAAACTTTCCTCCCTGTTTCATCAAGATCACCTCTGCTATCTTCTTTTGAAACTTTAACCATACCCTGATTAACAAATAAATCCCCCTCTTCCTCAAGGAATTTCAAAATAGCTGGAAAAAACCACATATTGCTCTGCTTCGGGAAGCAGCTTTTAAGCTCCTCCTTTCCAACTCCGCTCATAACAGGCTTATTGGAAATAAAGACAGCAACCGCTTTCAAAAGGGAATCTTTCAACTCATCAACAGCAACCTTTGAGAGAAACTGTTTCGGCTCATCTGAAACCTGAATTATAGAACCTTTGGATAAAAGCGGAATAATAGCTTTCTCCGCCTTTTTAAGAGATAAACCTGATCTATTAACAAGCTCTGCCAGCTCCACCCCTGACAGCCTTGAATCAAAAACCATTTTCTCCATTATCTTACCATAATCCCCTGTCTCAATAATTGTCAGTAAATCAAGCACCTCAGAAGCTTTGCGCCTCCGCTTCGGAGAAAAGGGGTCGAGAACTTTACCTCCGCCAATGGTAACAGAGGGGGAATAACTGCGTAGTATGAAATTGTCTCCTGGTCGGATAAACATAGGCTCATCAAGCCTCAATTGAGCATATGCTGAATCTCCGGGCATTAAAATCTCCCTGTCAAAAAAGCGAATCTGAGCCGAAACATCCTTAGCAAAAGCATGAAACCTTATAAAAGACCGATTTTTGAGCTTCTTTGATGAATCAAGAAAATTTATCCTCACATCCGCAATTCCGGTTACTTTAGAATCCCCAGCAAGAACTATCATATCGCCACGTTCAATTTGACTATAATCAATCCGCTGAATATTCAGGGCTAACCGGCTTCCGGCTTCCCCTCTTTCACTCTTCTCACCATAAGACTCTATCCTCCGTACGCGGCCGGGGAGACCTGAAGGTAAAACCTGTATCTCATCACCAACATTGATATGGCCGGAAACAGATGTACCTGTAACAACAGTGCCAAAACCCGAAACAGTGAAAACCCTGTCAACAGGAAGGCGAAATAGCTTGTCACTATCCCTCTCCTCACCCTCCCCAGAAAGAGACAACAACTGATCCTTTAAAAAGTTTATCCCTTCCCTTGTTTTAGAAGAAACAGGTATAATTGAACAGTTTTCCAGAAAACTCCCCTTGAGATAACTCTTTACCTCTTCAATAACAACTCCTATCCGTTCGTTATCCACCAGATCAACCTTTGTAAGAGCTACAAGACCACTTTTTACCCCAAGGAGTCGACATATATCCATATGCTCCCTTGTCTGAGGCATAATCCCCTCATCAGCGGCAATTACCAGCATAACCATATCAATTCCGGCAGCGCCGGCAACCATACTCTTTATAAACCTCTCATGACCGGGAACATCCACAATGCCGAAAGTCAAATCATCAGAAATAGCCAAGTGAGCAAAACCCAGCTCTATACTGATACCACGCTTCTTTTCCTCATTAAGCCTGTCAGTATCAATACCTGTAAGAACCCTAACCAAGGAAGTCTTTCCGTGGTCAATATGGCCGGCTGTTCCCAAAATAAAATGCTTCATAAATCTATATATCCTTATTCTGAACCCTTAAGTCCTGATATATTAATCTCGAATCATGATTTCATCAATAGCTCGTATAGATGCGACTTCCGTTTTTTGCGCTCATGGGCAGCCATTGAGCGACCGTGTTGTTGAGCGCGATAAATCGCGCCCCTACATAAAACATTTTCGCGTTTTTCGCGCCTTTCGTGGTTGAATAAAATGTTTTGTTTTATCTCTTTGGCTAACTGACTGATTACTTTTTTCACCTATAAGCTCAGGTATTACCTGAGCTTATCTGTTTTCGACTAATTTATGGATATGATTTTTTACGAGGGGTATATAAAAAACGGATGAGGAGGAAACGATTTGGAAAACCCCCTCATCCGCCTGCCTGCTGATAAGCAGGCCATCTCTCTAGAAGGAGAGGAGAGAGATGAGAAACTAGTCTGGAGTTTGGAGTGCGAAGATTTTCAACTCCACACTCCACACTATTTAACCTTACCAATTATACCTAACTCCAGCATTAAGTTTC
>WQYY01000086.1 GCA_009780995.1 Desulfuromonadales bacterium | reverse complement strand
GTTATGAGTAACAGGCTCATATTGTACTTAATTTTAAGCTGGTCAATAAGTTCCAGTATTTGCGCCTGAATTGTTACATCAAGAGCTGTTGTAGGTTCGTCAGCTATAAGGAGCTCAGGTTCGCATATAAGAGCCATTGCAATTATGATGCGCTGCTTCATACCGCCGGATAGCTGATGAGGATATGCGTGATAGCGCTCTTCAGGAGAGGGAATTCCAACCTGCTCAATGAGTTTTATGGCCTCGGCCTTAGCATTTTTTTTGCTTACCTTTTTATGTTTGACTAATCCTTCAGATATTTGAAACCCGACCTTTAAAACAGGATTGAGAGCGGTCATAGGCTCTTGGAAAATCATGGAGATTTTATTACCTCTTATATCCTGAATTTCAGCCTCTGTTTTTTTTCTGAGGTCAGCTCCCTTGAAAAGTATCTCCCCATTGGAAATCTCTCCTGAAGGGGGCAAAAGCCCAAGAATGGAGTATGCGGTTATGCTTTTGCCGCAACCTGATTCGCCTACAAGAGCCACTGTTTCCCTTTCTTTTATTGAAAAAGAGATATTATCAACAGCATATTGAAAAGTTTTGTTGTCTAAAGGGAATTTTATTGAGAGGTTTCTTATTTCGAGAATATGGTTATTCATTATTTTGCTGATTAACATAAAAGTATGAACAAATCAATTCTATATGACTTTGGCTTTTGGTCATATCTGTCGTTCCTCACAGAGGCACAGAGATCACAGAGAGAAACCCAAAAACCCGATTCAACCGCGAAAAACACGAAATACATGAATAAACCACAAAGAACACAAGAAAAAGAATTTTGAATGTTTTTAAAATAGTGCCCTTTGTGAAAACTTTGTGCCCCTTGTGGTTTAAGGGGTTCTCCGTGATCTCTGTGGCTCTGTGAGAAACTAGAATTAATAATAAAAGGTTTTGACTTAATTTTGCGCTTTTTGCGTGTTTCGCGGTTAAACCATAAAATCATTGACTGCAAGAGTTGTTATATGATTTTATCAAAGAGCTTAGAAAGGGATTAATTTATTGAAACGGTTTTACTTTTTATTCTTGATTTGTTTAGTTTCTTTTCTGGTTGTTAATAAGCCATTAGCAGTTGAAAAGCCGGCAACGGATAGCAAAGAAGAGATGGTCAGAGTGGCTGTTATGAAGAATGCCACTCTGATCAAAATTACAGGTGATGATCTCGCTATCTCCGATGAAAATGGTAATGTCATACACTCTGATGGGAACCCTGTTCTAATCAGTTATGAAAACAGCTCTTCAATGCTCCTTAACGGAGTATCACATAATAAAATAGTTGTTTCAGGAAATTCTGTTTTCAGGGTCAATGATAAAGGCTATAGAGGGACTATAGGGCTATATCCCAAAGATAAAGGGATTCTGGTAATTAATGAATTGCCGCTTGAGAAGTACCTTGTTGGCCTTGTTAATTGCGAAATTTCCTCCAAGTGGCCTATTGAGGCTATAAAAGCGCAGGTAATTGTTGCCCGCACCTATGCGTTATACAAAAAGCATATGCAGGCTAAGTCGCAGTACCATCTTGAATCAACAGTGTTAGATCAGGCTTATGACGGTGCTGATAAGGAAGATGATATTGCTGAAAAAGCTGTTGAGGATACAAAAGGCCAGGTACTTTTATATAACGGGCAGCTTATACAGGCTTTTTATCACTCCTGTTGCGGTGGGCATACTGAATCGGCAAAAAATGTCTGGGGTGTTGATTTGCCATATTTACGGGGTGTTAAATGTGACTCATGTTTAAATTCACCTTTTGCAAAATGGCATCAGAGTATATCACTGTCGAAGATAAACAGCCTCCTTAATGCTGCTGGTTACAAAATTAATGGATTGAAAAATATAACCCCCGGCAAAACAGATGAAAGCGGACGCCTTGAATATCTCATTTTGAAAGGAAATGGAGAGAGCAAAGTCATTAGAGCCGTGGATTTCCGCAGAATAATGGGATATTCAGTTATTAAAAGCACAGCTTTTACAGTTGATATTCAAGGCGATGATGTCAACTTTAATGGTATGGGTAATGGTCATGGTGTTGGTCTATGCCAGTGGGGAGCAAGGCAAAAGGCTATAGACGGCGCTACCTGTAAAGAGATACTGTCTTTTTACTATCCGGGTACTGAATTGAAGCAATTAAATTATAATTAGTCCTTAATTTATGAAACTTGACGATTTTGATTATTATCTTCCGCCAGAGCTTATAGCTAATGAGCCTTCTTCAAGGCGTGACGCAGCCCGCCTTATGATTCTTAACCGCTCTGACTCAAAAAATTCTGAAATAACTGTTTCTGATTTCCCGTCGCTTCTTAACCCGGGTGATTTGTTGGTTTTAAATGATACAAAAGTTATACCCGCAAGGCTTTTCGGTAAAAAAGAGAGCGGGGGCAAAGCCGAGATATTTCTGGTACGCCGGCAGAATATGGATGAAGAAGTGTGGGAAGCCCTTATTCGCTCATCTAAACCACCTCTTGTTGGAAGCAAAATCATTCTTGATGAAAAATTTTCCGCTTTGGTTATTGAAAGAACGGAGGAAAGCTCCTGGCTTGTCTCTTTTGTCGGAACCGGCGATTTTTTTGAGTGGCTGGAATCCCACGGAGAAGTCCCCCTACCGCCATATATAAAACGTAAAGCTGAAAAATTCGATAAGGAGCGGTATCAAACGGTTTATGCTAAAGAGCCAGGCGCTGTGGCTGCACCTACAGCAGGTCTCCATTTTACGCCGGAACTGTTGTCAGCGATAAAAAGTAAAGGGATAGATATAGCAACACTGACTCTTCATGTAGGTTTAGGAACATTTATGCCTGTGAGGATTGAAGATGTAACCAGCCATAAGATGCATAAGGAGTGGTACACTATTCCTCCTAGAACAGTTGATGCTATAAATAAATGTAAAGAGAGTGGCGGCCGTGTTATTGCAATCGGAACAACTACTACAAGGGCGCTTGAACATAGCGCCTCTCATCAAGCTGGATTTAGTGCCGGAACAGGGGAAGCCGATATTTTCATATATCCGGGATATAATTTTAAAGTGATTGACGGGCTTTTTACGAATTTTCATCTTCCTAAATCAACTCTGCTTATGCTTGTGTCGGCTTTTGCCGGGAAAGAAAAAATTATGCAAGCGTATGAGGAAGCTATAGCCAGGGAAATGCGGTTTTACAGCTATGGTGACGCTATGTTTATTATATGACGCAGGCTTTTTTTAGTGTGGAGTGTGAAGAGTGGAGTGTGGAGTTAAATTCCCCTCCATTCCCCTCCTGTGGAGGGGTGGACGCGAAGCGGACGGGGTGGTTAATGGGGTGCCGCGGAACGCGGCGAGGTGGTTTGTAGGGGCGAACTGTGTTCGCTCGACAATGCGGGTGGCAGATTGCTGCTTCGTTTGATCGTAGGGGCGCACATTGCGCGTCCGCATTGTTCTACGGGCGTTACTGAAGCTGGTATATCTTTAAATATTGCCTAATAGTATAAATTATGCAATAGATATTATATACAGTATTATCTATTAGCTCAGTTATTACTTCAGCTAACAGGAATAATGACGTAAAAAATAATTGCCTAATTATATAAAATGAATATAATGAGGCAATAAGCCATTTTACCTAATGACACAGGATTTTATGTAGGGGCGAACTGTGTTCGCCCGCTAAACAACACGGGCGGCAGGTTGCCGCCCCTACGGTTAAACGGTACGCTACAAAAGTAACGACGCAGGCAGCCAAAGCCTGCATCATAAAAACTATAAAGAATATGCCAGCAATACAATTTGACATAATAGCAAAAGATAAAAACTCCTCTGCCCGAAGAGGTCTGCTGCAGACAGCGCATGGAGCTGTTGAAACCCCTATATTTATGCCTGTAGGGACTCAGGCAACAGTTAAAGCCATGACTCCTGATGAGCTTGTGTCAATCGGTTCCCAGATAATTCTTGGCAATACTTATCATTTGTATCTTCGTCCCGGGCATGAACTTATAAAACATATGGGCGGTCTGCACAGGTTTATGCAGTGGAATAAGCCTATCCTTACCGATAGCGGTGGTTTTCAGGTATTTAGCCTGGGAGAGCTGAGGAAAATCAGTGAAGAAGGGGTTAAGTTTCAATCCCACTTAGACGGTTCAGCGCATTTTATTTCACCGGAGATTTCTATTGAAATACAAGAAGCTCTCGGTAGCGATATAGCTATGTGCTTTGATGAATGCCCTCCCTCTCCTGATGATTTTTCGTATGTGGAGAAATCTCTGGAAATGACAACAAGGTGGGCAAAGAGGTGTAAAGATGCAAAAAAGAGAGAAGATCAGGCTCTTTTTGGTATTGTGCAGGGAGGAATATTTCCTGAGTTAAGGAAAAGAAGCATTACAGATCTCCAGAAGATAGGTTTTGACGGCTATGCCCTTGGCGGAGTTTCAGTTGGGGAAGAAAAAGCCAAAATGCTTGAAGTAATCCAGTTTTCAGCACCTTTTTTTCCTGAGGATAAACCTCGGTATGTAATGGGTGTCGGCACTCCTGAAGACTTAATTGAAGGTGTATTTAACGGTTTTGATATGTTTGATTGCGTTATGCCTACACGTAACGCAAGAAACGGAATGCTGTTTACCTCCTTTGGCAGGGTAAATATAAAAGGGCTGCAATATCTGGAAGATGACTCTCCAATCGACCCGGAATGTGATTGTTATGTCTGCAAGAATTTTAGCAGGGCTTATTTAAGGCATTTATACAGGGCCGGAGAGATTTTGTCTGCCAGGTTAAATACATTTCATAACCTTTACTACTATCTTAACCTTATGAAGCAGATTAGGGCCGCCATTTCTGAGGGTTGTTTTACTGAATTCAGAAAGAATTTTTACGCCAAGAGAGATAATATTTAGATATAAATCTTTGAAGAGGCTTGAAATTGAATGAATTTTAAGCCATTATACACCGTTAGTTTTATAAAATTCTTTTTCCGGAGGTTGAACCATGTTTGGATCAGGGGCACAAGGACAGTCAATATTGCAAACGATCATTCCATTGCTTTTGATGTTTGCAATATTCTATTTTTTGCTTATAAGGCCGCAACAGAAGAAAGCTAAAGATCATAGAATAATGCTGGACGCGCTTAAAAAAGGGGATAGCGTTGTAACTGCAGGCGGAATTCATGGGAAAGTTACATCTGTAGATGATTCTGTAGTAACCCTTGAAGTGGCTACCGGGGTTAATATAAAGGTTAATAAAGGGCACGTTTCCGCAATTTCTAAATAAGCAAGTTCCTTTTAAAATTTTAAATACAATAGAGTAAAGCGTAGAAAAGGCGTATTTGCTCATTTGAAAGGAGTAAAAAGATATGCCAAAAGGGATTAACTGGCGTCTGATACTTATAGTCGCCTTCCTTTTAATATCGGTAATCAGTCTGGCTCCGACTTTTGTTCCTGAGCTTCCTTCCTGGTGGACTAACAGTGCGTTCATACCTCATAATAAGATTCGCTTGGGGCTTGATTTGCAGGGTGGCTCTCACCTTTTAATGGAAGTGGATACCCAGAAAGCTATTGAAGGGACACTTGATCTTATTGCTTCAGACCTTGAGGATTCCCTTAACTCTGCAAACATTCGTTACAGAAGTATTGCCAGAGTGGGGAGTGATAAAATACAACTCTCGCTTTATGATGCAGGGTCGGCAGGAAAAGTACAGGATATCGTAAAGAAAAAGTATCCTGATATGGATATTCTTCCGGTAACTAATGATGGAGGAATGGTAAATCTTCAGATCCAGATGAATAAAAATGTCATAGCAGACCGCCAGGATAAGGCTGTTAGTCAGGCTCTTGAGACTATCAGGAACAGGGTTGACCAGTTTGGCGTTTCAGAACCTGTTATTGCCCGCGAGGGGCTTAATCATATTGTAATACAGCTTCCCGGTATAAAGGATCCGAAACGCGCGATAGACCTTATCGGGAAAACGGCCAGGCTTGAGTTCAGACTTGTTGATGATAGTGTAAACCCCACTTCCGCCACTATTCCTGAAGATGAGGAGGTTATACAGGAAAAAAGAGTAGATCCTGAAACAGGAGCTACTTCAGAAATTCCTATTGTTGTGAAGAAAAGGGCGCTGATCACAGGAGATATGCTTACAGATGCCCAGGTAAGAATTGATTCTCAGTTTAACAGACCTTATATATCCATAGAGTTTAACAGTGTAGGTTCCCGCCTGTTTGAACAGGTTACCGGTCAGAATGTTGGAAAACGTTTCGCAATTGTTCTGGACGGCGTAAGTTACTCCTCTCCTGTAATTAAAGAGAGGATTTCAGGAGGCAGTGCGCAGATCACCGGTGATTTTAGTGAAAAAGAAGCTTCAGATATTGCCCTTGCTCTTAGGTCAGGTTCGCTGCCGGCTCCTGTACATATAATTCAAAATGTAACGGTAGGACCGTCTCTTGGAGAAGATTCAATTCATAAAGGGCTTATGGCTGGCCTTATAGGTGTTATCCTTGTAGTCGTCTTTATGCTGATCTATTACAAGGGGGCAGGTCTTGTGGCAAACTATGGAATGGCACTTAATATTATTTATCTAATGGGTGCCATGGCTCTTTTTGGTTTTACCCTTACCCTTCCCGGTATTGCTGCTATTGTTCTGCTGGTTGGTATGTCTGTTGATGCAAACGTTCTTATTTTTGAGCGAATAAGAGAAGAACTTCGTCTGGGAAAAACGCCGAAAGCCGCTGTTGATTCAGGGTATGACAAAGCATTCCTCACTATTATGGATGCGCACGTTACGACACTGATAACTGCGATTGTACTCTTCCAGTTCGGGACAGGTCCTGTAAAAGGCTTTGCTGTTTCTCTGAGTCTTGGGGTTATTATCAACCTGTTTACTTCCCTTGTGGCTACAAAAGTTGTTTTTGATTTTGTACTGAGAAAGTTTAATATCAAGAGACTCAGCATTTAAGAGGTGAATAATGGAATTCATTGGTAAAACCAACATTGATTTTATGGGACTGAAAAAGATCTCATTCACAATTTCCGCTATAGTAGTTCTTCTTGGCCTGTTTGCGATCGTCCAGATGTTTAGAGGAGAGGCCAATATGGGTATAGATTTTGCCGGCGGGACTGAAATACAGCTTAAATTCGTAAATCCTGTAACAATGGATAGCGCAAGGGAAATACTTGCAAAGCACGGGCTTAAAGAAGCAACGCTTCAGGATATAAGAGATGGCAATCAGCTCCTTATAAAAATAGGGAAAACTACTCTTGCCACAGGCAAGGTAGCTGATACTGTAGAATCTATCTTCCAGCAGGAACTGCCTAATAATAAATTTACAGTAGAAAGCTCAACGGAAATCGGTCCTTCAGTGGGGGATAAGCTCCGGAAAGATACCATTACAGCTATTATCATATCACTTATTGGTATAATCATCTATATTGCATGGCGTTTTGACTTCCGTTTCGGAGTCGGGGCCACTCTCGCAACGCTTCATGATGTTTTTGCTATGTTTGCGTTTTTCTATTTGACCGGTAAAGAGATGAACCTCCTTTTTATTACGGCGGTACTTACAATAGCCGGTTATTCCCTTACAGATACTGTTGTTGTTTTTGACAGAATCAGGGAGAATATGCGGAAAAACGTTAAAGAGCATATGAATGTCGTTTTTAACCGTAGTATAAACGAAGTTCTCTCCAGAACCATTGTTACATCCTTTACTGTATTTTTGGCGGCACTCTCCCTCTTTATTTTCGGCGGTGAAGTTATTCATGATTTTGCTTTTGCCCTTCTTATCGGGGTTATTGCCGGTACTTACTCTTCAATATTTGTAGCCAGCCCGATTGTCTCAATCTGGGAAGAGAAACATCTGAAAATTGAAGATTAGGGGGAATAGTTGAAAAAGGAAAAAATCGCTTTTCTACTGGTAGCGGTTGTTGTCGTATTTCTCGGAGGCTTTCTTCTATTCAGCATTATGAGTAAGAACAAAACTGATGAGACTGCAACAGGTTCTTCTGCAACAGAAGAGGGTATGGTTGATTATCAAAGCCGTATAGCAGAGGGTGAGAAGCTTGTTCTTAAAGACCCTAATAACTATAACTTATGGGTGCAGCTTGGTAATGACTATTTTGATACAAATCAGCCTCAAAAGGCCGTTGATGCTTATGACAAAGCTTTAGCAATTGATTCAAAAAGCCAGAAAACCCCGGATCTTCTTACAGATCAGGGGATTATGTATCAGAGGATGGGGCTTTACAGTAAAGCGATTTCAAACTTTGAGAGAGCTTTCGCGATGAACCCGAAACATGCCCAGAGCATTTTTAATATCGGAGTTGTCTCCCTGAAATTGAATCAGAAAGATAAAGCCATTGCTGCATGGGAAAAGTATCT
>WQYY01000085.1 GCA_009780995.1 Desulfuromonadales bacterium | reverse complement strand
GCGAACACAAGTGGAGACAGATACCAGGTAGGGGGCGGGGTAGCGTGGCAGATAACACAGAGCACCGAAGTACATGCTGATTATGAGTACATAAAAGGATCAAGAATAGAAGTCCCTTGGAAATTTAATGCCGGCCTTAGGTATAATTGGTAATTAAATAGTGTGGAGGGTGAAGAGTGGAGTTAAATCCCCACTCTCCACACTTTTCGTATTATGGCCAAAAGCCGAAGTCATATAAAACGGAGCGATTTATATCAAAGGGTTGAATATTTATTACGTGAGGTGTCTGTTATAGATATGAGAGTTTGAGGGGGGATATTATTCCCCCTTTTTTAAATTTGCGATCAGAGGTATCAGATAAATAGCTGCTCTTCCATATCTTCGTATGACAACGGCTTATCATCTTTTGCTGAATTCATAAGAACTATTGCAGTAATTCCTGCTGCCAGTCCTGTAATAAACGCCAATGCAAGAGTACCTTTTAGAATATCTTTTTTAGTCATTTTTTCTGCCTTTCAACGCTGATTTATATTTATAAAGATTAAGCAGTAAAAACAGAATTTTCAAGTAAACTTTTCAAAGTTAAAAATTTTGTACTGTTTTTTTCCTTTTAAACAGTTTTGCGCTTATTTCTTGCTTCTTGATTTGCCGTGCTATACTTACACTGATTAACCTGTTCATCATCAGTGCTCCGTCAAGAGCTTCAATAGCATCCTTTGCTTCAGATTCCGTTGTCATTTTAACATAACCGCAACCTTTGGATTTACCTGAAACAGAATCAGTTATTAAATGCACCGACTGTACACTGCCTGCAACAGAAAAGAAACGTCGCAGGTCATCTTCAGTTGCTTCATAGGGTAAACTTCCTATATATAATTCACGAGACATTATAACTCCTATATGGCTTCGGCTTTTGGTCATATGCTGCGTTAGCCTCGTTTCAGAACATTCAACGTGGCGCTGCCACGCCTCATGCTCTGCTCCTCGGCTGCCTTGCCTATGAGCCAAAATCCTGTGCCATTAAGAGTATTAAAACCTATAAAACTAGACACAACCCGGGCTTACAGGTTTTTGGCTTTAATTCCCCTCTATGGAGGGGTACCCGTTAGGGGGGGGTAATCGGGCGCACAGTGTGCGCCCCTACTTTATGTTATAAAAGACATCTTTACCGCGAAAGATCGCAATTGTATCAAGTTCGTCTTCAATTCTAAGTAATTGGTTATATTTCGCAATTCTATCCGTACGGCATAGGGAGCCTGTTTTTATCTGCCCGGCATTCAGGGCAACCGCAAGGTCTGCGATGGTTGTATCTTCAGTTTCCCCGGAGCGGTGGGAAATTACGCATGTATAACCTGCGCGTTTTGCCATTTCAACTGCGTCAAGCGTCTCTGTGAGAGTCCCTATCTGATTCAGTTTTATAAGAATGGAGTTTGCGATTCCTTTTTCTATCCCTTTTTTTAATATTTTAGGATTTGTTACAAACAGATCGTCTCCTACTATCTGAATCTTTTTACCAAGCCGGTCAGTTAAGAGCTTCCATCCTTCCCAGTCATTTTCAGCCATTCCGTCTTCAATGGATATAATAGGATATTTATTTATAAGTTCTTCATAAAAATCAACCATCTGTGCCGCTGTTTTTTTAGGTTCCGCCTCGTTTTCCAGAATGTATGCGCCGTCTTTAAACAGTTCTGAAGAGGCTACATCCAGAGCCAGCAAGACTTCCTCCCCTGGTTTGTAACCTGCTTTTTCTATCGCTTCCATTATCACTTCCAGGGCTTCTTCATTTGATTTCAGATTAGGCGCAAAACCGCCTTCATCACCTACGGCAGTATTGTAGCTTTTGGCTTTCAATACATTTTTAAGGGCATGAAAGATTTCGGATCCCATCCGTAAGGCTTCTGCAAAGCTTTTCGCTCCGGCAGGCATTATCATGAATTCCTGAATGTCTACATTATTATCTGCATGGGCTCCGCCGTTCAGGATATTCATCATAGGTAGTGGAAGTTCTTTTGCGTTACACCCTCCGATGTACTGGTATAAAGGTAAGCCAACTTCTTCCGCAGCAGCCTTTGCCACTGCCAGGGATACGCCAAGTATTGCGTTTGCGCCAAGTTTGCTTTTGAACTCTGTGCCGTCAAGCTCGAGCATTTTTTTATCTATACCGATTTGGTCAGTTACTTCCATTCCTGCTATTTCATCAGCAATTATATCATTTACATTATCAACGGCTTTTGTTACCCCTTTGCCAAGATAACGGGATTGATCGCCATCACGAAGTTCAAGAGCCTCATGTTCTCCTGTAGATGCCCCTGAAGGTACTGCCGCACGCCCTAAGAATCCTGCTTCTGTAAAAATTTCTACTTCAAGTGTGGGATTTCCCCTGGAATCAAGAATTTCACGTGCATAGATATCTGTGATCTGGCTCATTTGGTTTACTCCTTTATATATTGTTGCCGTAATTGGCTAAGTATACAAGTGTGAGTACGAACTCTTTATAGCATATAGTGGTAGAAAATGGAAAGAAGATAAAATTTCTTGTACGAGCTTAATGGCAAAGGGTTTTGGAACATTGGCAAGGCGCTGTAGGGGCGGATGGCAATCCGCCCGTGTTGTATATTTCTATTATCGGGCCGCTTGCCAACGGCCCCTACACAAGTAGCCTGCAACGAAGGTAGCGTAGCATATGACCAAAAGCCGAAGTCAAATAGAGGCAAAGATTGACTTAAACAGATGGTAAATATATATTACCCTATGTAAAATACTTATTGCTTTTTTAAAAAGAAAAAATGTCCCAACCAACGAATAATGACAATTTTAAAACTGCTTTGAATTTTCTTTCTATTGCCGGAAAACATCTTCAAGATCATTTCACCTCAATTTTTTCATCAGAGAAATATGAAAGTCGTAACAGGTTTATTCTTTTTATTATCACAGCCATATGCCTTACTATTTTTATTACCCCTGTAGAGAATATACATTTATTTGGTTATAAAGAGGGAGAGGTTGCTGCTTATGATGTCAGAGCAACCCGTGACTATCTTATAACAGATAAAGTCCTGACAGATAAAAAACAGGCTGAAGCGGCTGAGTCTGCTCCAATAATCTATACTCTTGATTCGTCAGCATCCGATAATCTTATAAAAAAGCTCCAAAGAACAGCGGCGCTAATAGCATCAGCAAAAAACAGCGGAAGAAAGATAGATAAAGATTCACTAAAAGGCGCTATTTCCAAGGTATTAGGCATAGATATTACAAGCAGTGAAGCGCAGGCCCTTCTTAAAATAGGCGATTATCAGCAGTTTATTTCGGAGAGCGGACGGGAACTTTCATCTCTTTATTCAAAAGGTGTAGTTGCGGATAGAGATTTGTATCTAACTGATAAATCCCATGGGATTGATTTTATCGATAATAATGGCGCTCCAATATACAGGGTATTTGACCCGCTTCCCATTAATGAGGCAAGAAGCCAAATTCTAACTAATATGGGAATGTCTATTGAAGATAAAGCTGCCAGGAAATCTTTAAAAGGGCTTCTAGCCAGGATATTGCAACCTAACCTTCTCTATAATCACGAGAAGACACAGGAAAAGAGTGCTGCCGCGAAATCTTCCGTAACTCCGGTTCTAATTCAGGTGAAACGTGGCGAGATGGTTGTAAGAGCCGGGGATAGGATAAATTCTGAACAGGAGATGAAACTTTCGTATGTTTTTTCAGATAAACCGCTAATAAGCAAATTAAGTATTGCTGCCGGAGTATTTGGCCTTGTTCTTATTATGCTGTATGTTCCGTACAGGTTTGCAAGAAAAAATATAAAGAAATTCAAGCATACAAATAAAGATCTTTTTCTGCTTTCCATTCTTCTTATAGGGAATTTTTTACTCCTGAAGATCTCTATTTTTGTCTCCTCAGCGCTTGGTACAACTTTTACTTCTGTTGCTTCTGAAAGCTATTACTATATCTTTCCCTTTGCTGCTACGGCAATGATTGCGAGAATATTCATTAATTCGGAAGTCGCGCTGGTTTACGCCGCGATTTGTACACCTATTGTCGGCCTTATGTGCGATAGTTTTGTAATGGTTTTTTATTCGCTGCTTGGTAGTATTGTAGGCGCCCATGGCGTACGGCACTGCGAAAACAGAGGAATAATTTTCAGTGCCGGCGCTAAAGTCAGTGTAGTGAACCTTGCTTTGGTTTTATCAATTCAGTTGTACAATAATGACATTTTTTCTATACAGACGATTTATTGCCTGATTTTCGCCATTGTTAGCGGTTTTATCAGCTCTATTCTTGTTTCAGGCGCGCTTCCTATTATTGAAGCTACTCTCCAATATACTACAGATATAAAACTTCTTGAGCTTGCCAACTTTAATCATCCTGCATTACGCGACTTGATGATTAAGGCTCCCGGAACTTACCATCATAGTATTTTGGTAGGGAATCTTGTTGAAGCGGCGGCTGAAGCTATTAATGCAAATCCGCTTCTTGCCAGAGTTGCAGCTTATTATCACGATATTGGGAAAATGAGTAAACCGCAATATTTTATTGAAAACCAACAAGGCGGGGAAAACCGTCATGATAAGCTTTCTCCAAGTATGAGCGCGCTCATCTTGATTTCCCATGTTAAAGAGGGTGTTGAGCTGGCGAAATATTACAGGCTTGGGAAGCCTCTTATTGATATAATCCAGCAGTCTCACGGTACAACACTTATAAAGTATTTTTATAAAAAAGCTCAGGAGCTTTCTCCGGGGCAAATTATTAATGAAAGTGATTTTTGTTATCCAGGGCCAAAACCTCAAACAAAAGAAGCCGGACTTGTTATGCTGGCTGACTGCGTTGAAGCAGCTTCCAGGACTCTGGGAGATGCCACTCCCGCCAGAATTCAGGGGATGGTTCAAAAGATTATTAACTTTATTTTTATAGACGGGCAGCTTGATGAATGTGAGTTGACTCTGAAAAATCTCCATGAAATAGCAAAGAGTTTTAACCAGATACTTACAGGGATATATCATCAGAGGATAGATTATCCAAACCCTGCTTATAAAGATAGGGCGGCAGAAGGGAACAAACCGGATGAAAATATGGATAAAGAACTCTCAAAGGAAGTTGAAGATAGAAACAAAATTGATAAGAGCAGCAGTGGAGAAGATATTAAACGTCTTGGAATGTCAAAATAGTGAGTTGTCAATTGTTTTTGTAGAGGACAGAAAAATAAGAGCAATAAACAGAGAATATCTTGGAAGAGATAAACCGACAAATGTAATATCTTTTTCAATGCAGGAAGGGGATTTTTCCGGTTTTAGCCCCAATGTTCTCGGAGATGTTATAATATCATGCGATACCGCGGCAGCAGAAGCTTCTGAGTCAGGTGTATCATTTATTGAAAGGTTATTGTCTCTTATTTTACATGGCATTTTGCATCTTGTTGGGTATGATCATGAAAGAAGCGGAGAAGCTGAAGCAAGAAAAATGGAGAAAAAAGAGAGAGAAATACTTGATTTTCTAAGAAAAGAAGGGATTCTATAAAGGTTAGCGGAGGTTATTGTTTAAGTGGACGAAGCATCATCGAAAGCTAAAAAAAGTTCTAAAATAATGAATGTAATTGGACGGTTTATTTCAGGCCGTAAAAAAATCACAGAGAGTGAACTCCGTGATTTAATGGAGGCAAGCGAAGAAGAGGGCCTTATAAACGAAGATGAAAGTGAAATGATTCAGGCCATCTTCAGTTTAAGCGACACTGTTGTTAGGGAAATAATGGTTCCAAGAACAGATGTTGCGTTTATAACATCTGACGCTTCGGTTTCTGATATTTTAAAAACGATTATCGATTGCGGCCACTCCAGGATTCCGGTTTATGAAGGTTCGATTGATAATATAATCGGTATTTTGTACGCAAAAGACCTGTTAAAGTATTGGGGGATAGAAGCCGATTCTTTAGATTTGAAAACAGTTGTAAGGCAACCTTTTTTCGTTCCGGAAACAAAAAATCTTGAAGAGTTGTTACAGGAGTTTAAAAAACGCCGGGTACATATTGCTGTAGTTGTTGATGAATATGGCGGCACTTCAGGTCTTGTTTCTATTGAAGACCTTTTAGAACAGATTGTGGGTGATATCCAGGATGAATATGACCTTGAAGAAGATTGGATCCATAAAAAGGAAGACGGTACTTTTATAGTTGATGCAAGATTACAGATTGAGGAGTTAGAAGAGAGTATAGGGGTACAGCTTGAACGTGAAAAATTCGATACAGTAGGCGGGCTTATTATCTATCTTCTCGGACGTATTCCAAACAGTGGTGAAGAAGTAATTTCGAACAGTGTGAAATTCAGAATCATCTCTTCTGATGAGAGAAAAATCAATAAAGTACACGTCAAAGTGATAACAGATGATGAGAATAAGGCGGAAAAAGCATAATGGCAAAACGAGGTATATTACGTCCAACTCTGCTTGTTATATTGACCAGCATTCTTTTGGCTTTAGCTTTTCCGGCTCCTTCCCTGGGAATACTTGCATGGTTGTTTTTAATTCCTCTACTTTTTTCAGTTCAGAACAAAAATTTTTTACAAAGTTTTAAACTGAGCTTTTTCGCAGGCTTTCTCGCCAATATAGGGATATTCTATTGGCTGAATATTGTAATGACTACCTATGGGCACCTCCCTCTTGTTTTAAGTATTTTATTGACTCTAATGCTCTCCGCATATCTTGCCTTATACATAGCCTTTCCTGTTGCCCTTGCGATACGGGCTGAAAAATCAGGGATTTCTTTAATCCTTTCTCTACCGCTATTATGGGTGGCTTTTGAGTATCTGCGGGGGATACTTCTATCAGGATTCCCTTGGGCTATTCTGGGATATACCCAATACCGCACCCTTTCCATTATCCAGATAGCTGATATCACAGGTGTTTATGGTATAAGTTTCCTGATAATTTTGGGAAATGTCGTCATATATAAAATTATTAAGTCAATAATCAGCAAGGAAGAAGCGAAATATCCCGTAGCTGGAAGCCTTGTTCTTCTGGCTCTTCTTGTAATTACTGTTTGGTATGGTTTTGTAAGACTTAATGAACCTAATACCGGTAGGGATTTAAAAGTTGGCCTGGTTCAGGGGAATATTTCCCAGGATATAAAATGGGATCCAAACTATCTTGAAAGCACTCTCGAGGTGTATGAACGCCTTACCAGAGATATTGCCGGCCAAAATTTAGATCTTATTGTATGGCCTGAAAGCTCTCTCCCCTTTTATTTCCAGAGAGATATAGAACATTCAACAAGGGTTAAAAACTTCGCTTCAGAAATAAAAAGCTATTTAGTTGTTGGAAGCCCGGCTGTTGAAACTACTGATAATGTAAACTTTAAGCTGTTTAACAGCGCTTTTCTTATCAACCCGTATGGTGAAGTTATTGGCAGGGGAGATAAAACCCACCTTGTTCCCTTTGGGGAATATGTTCCAATGTCAAAAATGCTTCCCTTTGTGCATAAAATGGTTCATGGAATTGGTGATTTCTCTCCTGGTGCTACTATTTCCCCGCTTAGCGGGAGTTTTGGGAATATTGGCATACTTGTATGTTTTGAAGGAATTTTTCCTGAAATTTCAAGAGAATATGTAAAAAAAGGAGCTAATCTTCTTGTAAATATTACAAATGATGCATGGTTCGGACGTTCTTCAGCTCCATATCAGGATCTTTCCATGACGGTATTCAGGGCTGTTGAAAATAAAGTCCCCCTTATAAGGGCTGCAAATTCCGGTATAACCGCAATTATCGATAGCAGGGGCCACATTCACGGAATGACCCCTTTGTTTAAGGAAGCAACCCTTACCGGTAAAATCAGGTTATCAGATGAAAAAACTATTTATACGGCTTATGGGGATATATTTGCCTGGTTATGCCTTCTGGGAGCGGGGATTATAATATTAATCCCTTTTTTGAAATCAAGAAGAAAATCTGAAATTGAGTAAAAATGTTGTTACGTGTTGTTACGTTTATAAAGGGTTGCTGAGCTTATGGAATTCAAAGAGAAAAATATAAATAGTGGGCTGTCTAATAGCGTTGCTGAGGTTGATGTAACGATTCATATTTTTAGCGTATCTGCGACTCTTGTAGGTGTATGTCTGACTGTTCTAGGAATTTTTATGATAAGCCGGCGACTTTTTCATGGTAAAGGTTTTAGTGAAATCATGATTGTAGTTGATGCTCTGTTTTTTCTTTTTTCTTGTTTTCTTTCTTACTTAACGCTAAGACTCAGGCATACAGAACATCACTATCGCTTGAAGCGCTTTGCTGAACAGTTGTTCTTTGTTGCGCTTGCCTTCATGGTCTTTATCTCCGGTTATATTATTTACGAGCTTGCGTAATTTATCTATTTTCTCCCGCCAGTAAGAGCATTAAACTCATTATG
>WQYY01000084.1 GCA_009780995.1 Desulfuromonadales bacterium | reverse complement strand
CCCGCTGACTCCCCTTTAAAAGAAGGCATAGCAGATCATACCACCGCTCACTTTCCGCAAACTGCCTTAACGCAGGATGATAAACTCCGGCAATAACTTCTCCATCTGCTCTCAGTTCATTAGTAGGCTGCAAACCGACCCTTATTACAGGGACTCCGGCTTTACCTGCTCTCTGTAGCATGATTTTACACATCATAATAGCTTCACTCAAAGTTAAAGGATTGTACTCTCCCCTCTCATACAATCCCGCCAGCTCTGTCCCTTTAAGCACTACAACAGGGTAGAGGCGGATAAGCTCAGGCTTAAGCTCCATAACTTCATCAAAAGAGTCTAAACAGCCGGCCGGAGTTTCCCCTGGCAAACCTTGCATTAACTGCGCTCCAACAGTTAAACCAGCCTCTTTTAAAACCGCAAATGCCTTTCTGGTATCAGCAGCAGTGTGTCCACGCTCTGCCCTGGCAAGAACCTCATCATTCATGGACTGAACACCCAGTTCCACTATTCTTACACCATATTTAAGCAGAAAATCTGATATCAAAGGAGAGATTGCGTCCGGTCTGGTTGAAACCCTTACACTCTCCACTTCACCGGATTTTATAAATGGCTGAACAGATAAAAGAAGCCCCTCCTGCACCTCCTCAGGCAAAGCAGTGAAGGAACCTCCATAAAATGCCACATCAACCGACTTACGTTCTGATGAACCCAGCCATTTTCTAATTGTTTCTCTGATCTCTTTTTCTATAGGGATTTTTCCTGATGAACCTGATATCTTCCGCTGATCGCAAAATATACAGGAGTGAGGGCAACCCTGATGGGAGATAAAAAACGGTACTATTACCTGCTTCATGGATAAAGCTTTGTCAGAGCGTTTTTTGCAGCTTCCTGTTGCGCCCCTTTTTTACTTTTACCTTCCCCTTCTGCAACTATTTTACCATCTATCAGCAAGGCAACACGATAGCTCTTATCATGATCCGGACCTGTAGCTTCAAGAAGTTCATACACGGGGATAATGCCAATATCACTCTGTGTACGTTCCTGCAGTTCAGTCTTAAAGTCTTCAACACGATGCATAAATTCATCTTTACTTATTGCGGAGAGCATCTTTGTCTTAATAAATTTATCTGCCGCCGCAATACCGCCATCAAGGTAGAGAACTGCGATAAGAGCTTCAAAAGCATCTGCCAGGATCGATTTCTTATATTTCCCCCCGCCTTTCAATTCACCCCTGCCAAGCATTAAGAAATCCCCCAAACTGATAGAGCTTGCAAAATGTGCCAGGCTCTCTTTATCTACAAGAGAAGCCCTCATTCTTGTTAACTCTCCTTCATCAGATTCAGGGAACATATTATAAAGCTCCCGGCCAACGATAAATCCGAGAATAGAATCTCCCAAAAACTCAAGCCTCTGATTGTCAGCCTCACTCCCTGTTTCATTGGCAAAGGAGGGGTGCGTTAAAGCTTCCTCAAGGAGTTTCTTATTTGAAAAGGTATAACCTATTAAATTTTCCAGTACAGACAGTTCTTTATCCATTAATTTTCTCGTTTTTAGATATAAAGGCTACAAAAAGTTTTAATATACCTAAAGGGATAAACATAAGCAATATACCTCTATTTGCCAAACTGAAACACTACCTGAATCTAAAACTCATTGCCGCTTTTTGGGCAATGGTGTTTTACGGAGTTCAATCTATAATCTCATTCAGCCCTTCAACCACCTTAGCCAGTTCTTCGTGGCTGAGTAAGGCAATCTTCTTACCTATCCGTTCGACAGAAAGAGTGCGAATCTGACTGATTTTAATCCAAGATTGTTTGGGGAGGGCATTGGAAGTGAGTTCCAAGGTTAATGGAAAACCAGCCCGTTGAGGCTGGCTGGTGATGGCAACAGCGATTACAGTGTTGGCTCGGGCGTTGAAAACATCATGGCTGAGAATTAACACTGGTCGCAGGCCAGCCTGTTCATTCCCGCGCACAGGATTAAGATCAGCCCAGCGGATTTCACCTCTTAGTATATAGGCCATTGTTCAATTTCCTTGCTCATTCCCTCTTCGGCCAAGGCACTTTCAAAGTTCGTATCCAGTAGAGCGCATTGAGCAGCCAGTCGGTTTTTACCAATACGGTCTAATTTTTCCCGTACTGCCAACTCAATAACACGACTTCGGTTAGGAAACATTTGCTTCTTTACCAAGACATTGACTTCGGCAAGGATATTCTCATCAAGCGTTACAGCCACTTTTGTTTTTGCCATGTGCCACCTCTCTTTCTTGAGTATGATATTATATCATACTTTAATATGAGTCAAGTGGATTGGCGGAGGGAGTAAATATCAAATCAGACTTGATTAATTGCCTCCCCTCCCCTATAATTTTTCAATTTCTGAACAGGATTCATAATGGGATTTTTTATTACATTTGAAGGTGTAGAAGGGTGCGGGAAAACCACTCAGATCAAGATTCTGGCGGAGACCCTTAAGAGCCAAGGGTACAGCGTCAGGCTAACAAGAGAACCTGGCGGCTCTCCTGTTGCGGATAAAATAAGGAATATACTCCTTGATGCTGAAAACAGCGCTATAACTCCAACTACAGAGCTCCTACTTTACGCAGCTTCCAGAGCGCAACATGTTGCGGAAGTTATCAACCCTGCTCTTGAGCGTGGAAAGATTGTTCTATGCGACCGTTATACAGATGCTACCCTGGCATATCAGGGATTTGGACGTAGCCTTAACATGGAAAGCATAAATGCTTTAAATAAAATGGCTACAAAGGGCTGCTTTCCCGATCTGACTGTTTTACTGGACTGTGCCCCTGAAACAGGGCTTAAAAGGGCAATGGACAGGATAAACAGTGAAAGTAAAGCTGACAGCTCTTCACTGCGTGAAGAGCGCTTTGAACTTGAATCTCTGGAATTTCATAAGAGAGTTAGGGAAGGTTATCTTAAGCTTGCAGAAACGGAGCCAAAGCGTTTTCTTGTTTTTAACGGGATTGACACTGTAAGCGAGATTGCAGCAGCGATAAAAAATAGCGTACTTCTACGTCTTGCAGAGAGATAGCAATGCCATTTTCAGATATTATCAGCCATAGAAAAAATATCTCTATCCTAACTAGGATCGCAGAATCTAACAGGCTGGCACACGCGTATCTGTTTTGGGGGCCGGAAGGAACCGGAAAGAAAAAAACCGCTATTGCGCTTATCGAATCTGTGTTCTGTGAAAGCGGAGGCTGCGGCGTTTGCCCGTCATGCAGAAAAATTAAAGACAACAATCACCCGGATATACATATTGTAGCTCCTGAAGGGCAGTTTATAAAGATTGATCAGATCAGAGCTTTACAAAAAGCTCTTGCATACAGGCCATATGAAGCTAAAAGAAAAGCCTGTATTATTGATGACGCTGATAAACTGAATCTGGCAGCGGGAAACGCTCTCTTAAAAACTCTTGAAGAGCCGCCGGGAGATGCGTTAATTATTCTGGTTGCTACCAATATCGAAAATATTCTCCCAACTATACGTTCCCGTTGTCAGACTATGCTGTTTGGGCCTGTGCCCGCTGAAGATATTGAACATTTTCTTATAACAGAGGGGATTTCTGAGGAAACCGCCCATATATCGGCAATGCAGGCAGGAGGAAGTATAGGAAAAGCCCTTGAAATAGCCGGAGAAGAGACTTTAAATATAAAGAAGCTGCTGATAAACTCAGTATTTGACCTTTCGACTGAAGACCTTACCAAAATCTTCTCCCTGAGTGAAGAGTTTGATAAGGATAGAGGGAAAGCTATCCTTGCTATTGACCTCTTAATAACTCTCTGGCGCGATATGATTATTACAGGAAACGGATCAGAAGCGGTTATTAATCAGGATATGGTAAAAGAGTTGAGTTATGAGTTTACAAAACGTGGTAATGTAAAGATCTCGGAACAGATCGATATTTTAGAGGAAACACGTAATAAGATTATAAGAAATGCAAATGTACGCCTGGCTATAGACAGATTGTTTATGAAGCTGGCTGCATAGGAGGTTTTTTTGATAACCATTGTAAAAGTACAGTTCCACACCGCAGAAAAACTGTACGATTTTAATGCAGCAGGTTTTGAACTTACCCCTGGAGACAGGGTTATTGTTGAAACTGAGCGTGGCAGAAGTATGGCCATTGTTGTAACAGAGCCAACCCAGATACCGGAAGAATTAGCGCCTGAAGGATTGAAAGGGATACTGCGTAAAGCGACGGATCAGGATATTGAAGCTGCAAATAAAAACAGAGAGCGGGAACAGGAGACTTTTGATTTTTGCCAGCAAAAGATTATTGAGCGCGGCATGGATATGAAACTTGTAAAGGTGGAATATCTCTATGATAACAGTAAGGCAATATTCTACTTTACTGCAGACGGAAGAGTTGATTTCAGAGATCTGGTAAAAGACCTGGCCCACCAGTTTCATACAAGAATAGAGATGCGACAGATAGGAGTTCGTGATGAAGCGAAAATGGTGGGAGGAATCGGCATATGCGGCAGAGAACTGTGCTGCGCTTCATTCTTACGGGAATTTATACCTGTTTCTGTAAAAATGGCAAAGGAACAGGGGCTTGCCCTTAATCCTGTAAAGATATCCGGACAGTGCGGCAGGCTTTTATGCTGTTTAGGTTATGAGTTTGATACCTATTGCAGTATCAGAAAAGAGCTGCCAAAATGCGGGAAGCATATATCCTGCAAAAAAGCTGAAGGAGAAGTAATAAAGGTAGATATACTTCACAACTCTTTTACCCTGAAAACCAATGAAGAGACTGAAGTAATATGTACCCTTAATGATTTAAAAGGAGAGGAAGCTCCTGAAATTCAGCAGAAACCTCCAAAACAAGAGGAGAAACCTTCCCCAATAAAGGAAGAGCCTTTGCTAAAAAGCCAGGAACAGAAGGGCGCTCCTCAAAAAGAAAATGATGGAAAGCAGGCTAACGACAGGAATAGAAAAAGAAACAGACACAGAAGGCGTAAAAAAGATCATAAGGCTGACACAAAGGAGACGCAATGAGCAAAACCTTCTATGTAACCACACCAATTTATTATGTTAATGATGTGCCTCATATCGGCCATGCATACACGACTCTTGCCGCCGATGTAGTTGCAAGATATAAGAAAATGATGGGTTATGATGTCTTCTTCCTTACAGGAACTGACGAACATGGTCAAAAAGTAGAGAAAGCTGCTATTTCAGCAGGAGAAACTCCTCTTGAACTTGCAGACCGTGTTATGAAGCGTTTTCAGGCTTTATGGGATAAGTTAAATATAGACTACACCGATTTCATAAGAACAACCCAGGAGCGGCACAAAAGGGGCGTTTCTCATATTTTCAGCAAACTTATGGAAAGCGGGGATATATATCTGGGAGAGTATGAAGATTGGTACTGCACCCCCTGTGAAACCTTCTGGACAGAGACTCAGCTTATTGACGGCAACTGCCCTGACTGTAACAGGCCTGTTGAAAAGCTGAAAGAAGAGTCATACTTTTTCAAAATGAGCGCGTATCAGGAACATCTACTTAGTTATATAGATGCAAATCCTGAATTTATTCAGCCTAAAAGCAAGCGAAACGAGATTATCTCCTTTGTAAAAGAGGGGTTACGGGATCTGTCCGTCTCCAGAACTACCTTTAGCTGGGGAATTCCTGTTCCCGGAGATAACCGCCATGTAATTTATGTCTGGTTTGACGCTCTCACAAACTATATTAATGCTTTGGGATATCCTGATGAAGCAAGCAATTTCGGCAAATACTGGCCTGCTGATGTACATCTCATCGGCAAGGATATTTTACGTTTTCACACCGTGTACTGGCCGACTTTCCTTATGGCTGCAGGCCTCCCCCTTCCCAAGAAAGTCTTTGCCCATGGCTGGTGGACTGTAGAAGGCCAGAAAATGAGTAAAAGCCTTCAAAACGTGGTTGAACCTAATATGCTTATTGATAAGTACGGTGTTGACGCTGTCAGATACTTTCTGCTAAGAGAAGTCCCTTTTGGACTTGACGGAGATTTTTCACATGCAGCCCTTATAAACCGGATAAACTCCGACCTTGCTAATGATCTGGGGAATCTTCTGAACCGCACAACTTCAATGATAGACAAATATTTCAAAGGGGTTCTACCTGCTCCTGAAGAGGTTACAGAGATTGATGCCGCATATCAGAGCAAAAGTAAAAACCTTCCCGAAACAGTTGCGTCATATATTGATGAGCTCGCTTTTAGTAAGGCTCTACAGAGCATATGGGACGTTGTTTCCGCCGGAAACAAATATATTGACGAGACAGCCCCATGGGCTCTTGCAAAAGACCCGGTAGCAAAGGGAAGGCTGGCAACAGTTATGTACTCTCTGGCTGAATCTCAGCGAATAGTCTATACCTTGCTTTCACCTTTTATGCCTGCTACGTCGGAAAAAGCATTGGTATATCTCGGGTATGACAGAGAGTGCAATGAATCTTCCTGCGCTTGGGGAGAGCTGAAAGCAGGAACTGTTATTACAAAAGCATCTGCCCTTTTCCCAAGAATAGAAGAGGAAAAAGAGTAACCAGTATACGCTTATGCCCCTAATTCTGTACCGCTATATTGCGAAAGAGATAATCTGGCCATTTATACTTGGCCTTGTTACCTTTACATCTGTGCTCCTTATGGGGCGTATGCTTAAAATCGCCGATCTTGTGGTAAGTAAAGGGGTACCTGTTAAAGAGGTACTCCTTCTTATTATCTACCTGCTTCCATATTTTCTAATGGTTACAATCCCTATGTCCCTGCTCCTTGCAATACTCCTTGCATTCAGTAGATTATCCGCAGATAGCGAAATCACAGTAATGAAAGCGGGAGGAATAAGCCTTTTTAAACTTCTGCCTCCTGTTATGCTTATTGCTATAATTACTTACATCTTTACGACTATTATCTCAGTTTACGCTCTCCCAATGGGTGATGTAGCTTTTAAAAACCTCCTGCACAATGTTATTCAGAATCGCCTTACTATGGAAGTCAAAGAACAGGTGTTCAACGATATAATCCCAGGGGTCATCATATATGTTGACCACTATAACAATAAAACCAGAGAGCTTTCAGGTATTCTTATCCAAGACGAAAGAAATCCAAACAGTATATCTACAATTTTTGCGGATAAAGGCCAACTAACAGCATCAAATGAAACAAAAGAGGTAAATCTTAGCCTCAGCAATGGAAGTATTCATCAGCTTAAACCTAATGGAGCCTACCAGATTCTTGGATTTCAGCAGTATGACCTTAATGTCGATCTTAAAAAAGCAATGAAAAGCTTTGAGAAAAATGAACTTGATATGTCGATGAGTGAGCTCAGGAGCAATCTGAAAACAGGCGGTTTTTCAAAAAAACTTACAATTGATATGGGTCTGGAAGTATACAGAAGAATTGCAATACCTTTTGTATGTTTCATATTCGCTATAATTGCCATGCCGTTAGGAATACATAACCAGCGTTCAGGAAAAGCCGCCGGTTTTTCTTTAAGCATTTTCGTCATACTTGTATACTATATAGTTCAGACTCTGTTTTATTCATTTGGCGAAAGAGAAATTATTCATCCCGCTTTAGCAATATGGGCCCCTAATATCATTTTTATGATAGTTGGTTGCTACCTCTTTTACCTTGCCACCGCCGAGAAAAAAATCCCTATGCTTGGAACAATACTGGGTATGTTCAAAAAAATTCCGACTGTTTTCAAAAAACAAAAGTCATGACTATAATAAACAAACATATTGTCAAAACATATATGAGATTTATCGGGACATGCCTTGGAGGTTTTGTCTCTATATACCTTATTATTGATTTCCTTGAAAAAATAGGGAAATTCAGCAAGGCAGGAGCCGGTATATCCGATATTTTCATTTACTATCTTTGCAGGCTACCCGAAATGATCGGGCAGACAACCCCAATGGCTGTGCTTATGGGAACTCTGCTTACTATGGGGACTCTTTCCAGATCTAACGAAATTACGGCAATGCGCAGCAGCGGCATCAGCCTTTTGCAAATAAGCAAGCCAATCCTGATTACAGCAGCTTGCATAAGTGTTTTTCTTCTGCTTATGCAGGAAGTTGTTACACCACATGCAAATGAAAAATCTTTATATATCGAACAAGTGGTCATTAATAAAAAAAGCGCAAGCGCCTTTTTCCGCCAGAATAATATCTGGCATCGTGATAAGAATAATATTCTCCAGGCCCACTTTTTCAGTCCTGAAACCCAAGAGCTTAAAGGAATAACACTCTGGCAGGTTGACCCATCAATGAGGCCTCTGCTGCGGATTGACGCGGAAAGCGGAAAGCCGATTAAAGATGGCTGGATATTATCAAAAGTAGTATCAAGGAAATTTCAACAAAATGGCCAAATTGAAAAAAATATTTTAGATAATATGGCTATTAGCTTGAGTTTAGATATGACCGATCTTCGAGTTATCGAAAAATCAGCAGAAGATATGGGAGTTATTT
>WQYY01000083.1 GCA_009780995.1 Desulfuromonadales bacterium | reverse complement strand
TGCTCAAGAGCCTGAACAGAGGATATAGGAGCGGCTGACAGACTGATTGGCGTCAGAATCAGGCATATGCAAATAAGGCACCTAGTAACTATTTTCACCTTGTTTTCCTTTTCATTGCATTGCGAAAGCCTATATTCATCGGTACAAATATCTGCAGAGAGCGGTGCAGCTTGAATATTCTCCTATACATAGATCGGAAAGAGTAAAAAGAGTTACATAAAAGATCGTAGCCGCTTTGGAGATCATATTCAGTCATATTTTTGGGGCGGAATGTCACATGTTCCATATCATAATCGTCCCAGTTATTGGAGGTTATACGGTTTTCATCTTCAAGTTTTTTTCTTATCTTTGTACCGGGATATGGAGTAAGTATCGGAAAAATTGCGGCTTCCAGCCTTGCTGTTTCGCAGAAATGAAGGGTTTTTTCAAAAATATCAGGTGTATCTCCATCATTTCCCATTACAAATGAGCCGAGGATTCCTATTCCGTTATCCCTGAATATTTTTGCATTCTCCATAAAGTTATCTGCTCTGTTTGTCACTTTTCCCATTGCATTCAGCGATTCCTGGTTTAAAGACTCAAAACCTACGAACATTCCTATGCATCCGGCTTCTCCTGCGGCTTTTACAAATTCCCTGTCTTCCGCAAAATCAATAGGGGAATGGGAAAGCCATTTAAAACCCATACCTTTCATGTCTGAAAAAAGCTTTATGGCATATTCCCTGTCTGCCACAAGATTATCATCAACAAAAAAAGCAAAGGAATTTTTCTTTCGTAATTCCTGAAGCTCCGCAAGAACATTTTCAACAGGCCGCTCCCTGTATTTTCTCCCATAGAAAGAGGTTACAGAGCAGAATTCGCAATCAAAAGGACAACCGCGGGTTGTTTGCAGAGTGTTTGTAAAGAGATACTTCTTACCTTTAAAGATCGTCCTTTTTGGAGGAAGCAGGGTTGCCATATCAAGAAGGGTCTCAGATCTATATATTTTTTGCAGAGTCCCCTCTTTAAAATCTTTCAGAAGGTTCGGCCATGCAGTTTCGCCTTCTCCAATTATTACTGAATCCACATATTGTAAGGCTTCTTCATGGATATTGCTGGCATGAAAGCCGCCCATTACAACTTTTTTTCCTGCTTTTCGAAATATTTCCGCAATTTCATAAGCTCTGAAAGCCTGCGGAGTCATAGCTGTTATGGCTACAATATCCGCATTGCTGTCTATTGCCAGTGGTTCAATATTTTCATCACAAAGTTCTGTTTCCCATTCATCAGGGGTTACAGAGGCAAGAGCTGCTAAGGCTAAAGACGGGAATTTAAAGCCAAGCTCTCCCCACAGGCGGCCTTTTGGCCAGCCAGGTGAGACGAACAGAACTTTCATTTTCTGTTTGCCCCGATATAATCGGCCATGGTCCGGACGGAAACGAATACCTTTGATCCTGTTGCAGCATCAGGTACCACGACTCCATACTCTTTCTCCATAGCAACTACAAGCTGAAGGGCATCAATTGAGTCAAGACCAAGCCCTTCGCCAAAGAGAGGGGCGTCTGTATCAATTTCCTCAGGGGACATCCCTTCAATTCTCAGAGCATCAATAATTAACTGTTTTACTGCTGCAATCAATTCTTCTGACATATGAGTTCCTTTTATTTATTGTGATCTTTCTTCGTTCCAGTAGTCAAAAAAGTTATACCACTGGTCAGGATATTTTTTTATATATTTTTCAAAAACATCCGCCAGCTTCTGTATAGCATCACGTATTGCCTCTCTGTTATCCCCTTGTCTTGGAGTTACATATATAGGTGACTCCATAAGGGTAGAGTATTTCCCATTTTCAAGAGGCACAAATACAGGTATTATAGGCGCTCCTGTTGCTATTGCCAGATAAGCAGCTCCGGCAGGAAACTTTGTAGGCCGCCCGAAAAAATTTACTGTTATTGTATTTGATGAACCGTCACGGTCACCTATTAAACAGAGAAATTCATTTTTTCTTAATATATTAACAGCTTCAATAATTGCAAGAGGGGAAGTATCATCTCTGTCGACATAGATTACGCCGATGTTTCTATTTTTACGGATATTTTCCATCTGTTCTGTAACTCGCTCATCAGGTTCTCTGAATGTAAGGACATTAACTTTGTACCCCTGGTCTGCCAGACCAAAACCGCCAAGTTCCCAGTTACCAAAATGCGGTGAAATAAGTATTGCTCCTGTCTTATTTGCAATGGCGTCGTTCATAGGTTTAGGGTCTCCCCGTCTTCCTATGAGAGCTTGAAGCTTATCTCCTTTAAGCTTAGCCATTCTCATAATATCAGTCCAGTTAACGGAATATTTTAAATAAGAGGAAATCAGTACCATCTCAACATTACGTTTTCCAAGAACAACTCTAAGGTTTTCCCTTGCTCCCCTTCGCTGGTCCCCTGCAAAAAAGTAGAAAATCAGCCCTGTAAGATAAGCAAAAGGCGGAGTTAACCACCTTGGAACCAGGGTTGTAAACAGAGATATAAAAAAGAGATTAGTACTTGTAGTATATACTGCCAAAAGCTTTTTAAACTCCTTATTTATTTGGTTTCATAGATACTCCGGCTTTTTTCTTGCCAGTCATGACAAATTCCGTTTCCCATACATGATCGGCAAGTTTGGCATATTCTTCACTGTACCTATCCATTTCTGAACCAAGTTCTTTAAAAATTGAATCAGCCCCTTTATGAGTGGGACGAGCTCCCTCTGTAGCAAAAAGCTCTCTTCCTGTTTCCGGTCTGTCAATAAGCATACATGGCCTGAGAAGATTTTCATGCTCCCCCTGTTTTTCCCTGATGGAGTGGAATAGGGGAGAATCCAGGGCTTTTGCAATAGAGGTCTCTCTTATATTATCAACAGCAAAATGGCAGAATACACAAGGCTCAACATCTCCATTCGCGTTTATGTGAAAATACTTCCTTCCACCGGCAATACAGCCGCTTATAATAGGGCCGTCATTCCAGAAATCAATAAAGAGCATTGGCTTTGTTTCACGAAATTCAGCTATCCGCTTTCTGAGGAGATCACGCTGCTCCGGGGTTGCCATAAGCTTAGTATCAGGTTTGTTACCAACCGGAACATAAGTAAAAAGCCATAAAGCGTAGATTCCTTTATTAAGCAGCATATCTATATATTTATCATCTGTAATAGTCTCTGTATTTCTATTTGTCTGTGTAAAAGAGCCGCAATATGTAAGCTTTGCCTCTTTAAGAAGATCCATTGCCCTCATAACTTTTTTAAAATGCCCTTTACCACGGCGTTCGTCAGTCTGCTCTTCATAACCTTCAAGAGAAAACGCAGGCATAACATTGCCAACTTCTATAAGTTGTTTTACTACTCCTTCATCTATAAGACCGCCATGGGTAAAGACAAGAAAAACCATATCAGAGTGCTTTTTAAAGATTTCAAAAATATCTTTTTTCAAAAAAGGCTCTCCGCCTGAAATTACGGCAAAATAGATCCCCATTTCCTTTAGTTGCTTGAGAACAGAATCTATCTCTTCATTGGATAGCTCAAGGCTTTTTGAGTAATCTCCGGCATAGCAGCCGTAGCAGGAAAGATCACACTTCATTGTAACGCTGATTACCGCAGTTGATGGCGGATAAAAACCGTGAAGGTTTCCCCATGCCTTTCTTTTATTTGTTCCTGAAAGGAGATGATTCATCGCAAGGTTTGTTATCCATTTATCACGCTGATTTTGATGAATATCCCTTAAAATCCTCCTGGGGATTTCCATGCTTGGGTGGTTTTCTTTGAGTAATTGGCGTATCCAGCGGATTCTCTCCCTGTAGTAATCCTTTTTCGGAATGAGTTCCATAAGATATGTCATTCTGGTCAGGTTTTCGTTAGACGTATTAGTGACCATGGATAGCAGTATTGAGGCTACCTTCTCTGTTGCGCGATTTTTAATACCTTTTAGCATTTATATCCCTTATTACATATACCTGAGAAAGGTCTTACATATACTCCATGTATCCCTTACAGGCCTGAAATGGCTTGTTTCACGGCCATCAGCAATTCTGGAGGCAACTGGCAAAGAATATATACTAAACCCTTTTTTCCAGGCTTTAACCAGTATCTCCATCTCCATATCATAACCGTTTCTGTCGAGTTTAACAGAATTTAACACTTCCGCGCTATAATAGCGGAATCCTGTCTGGCTGTCATCTATATTAAAGCCGGTTCTTTTTCGTATACACCATGCGCCAAAGCGGTTCCAATATTTGCGTAATCCGGCCATTTTACAGAATTGTTCATAACGTGAGGCCAGGACAATGCCGTAGTTTCCGGTCTCTGCGCTGTTTATAAGGAGCGGTATCGCAGCAGGGTCATGTTGACCATCTGCATCTAATGTTATTATCCCTTTAAAAGAGTTTCTCAGAGCCCAGTTAAAGCCGGTTTTAAGCGCTGCCCCTTTTCCGCAGTTTTCTTTGTGATTTAAAACTTCTATCCCCAGAGAAGTCGCAATATTGCTCGTTTTATCTTCTGAGCCGTCATTCACAACAACTATCGGATATCCGGAACCTTTAACTTCTTTAATAACAGCTTCAATACGCTTTTCTGCATTATAAGCGGGTATAACTATGCATATATCCATGATTTAACCATATCTGCAACAGGTATAAACCTGTATTTATTTAAAAGATGTCTTATCAATTGGGAAGAATCCTTCCTGCTGCCGTATGAAACGAATCCTTTCAAGAGGGGAAGTTTAAGTCTTGGCCCTTCAGGATCAAGCTCCCTTGGGTGTATATATATAACAGCCGGAGAATTTCCCTGGTTTAGTTTTTCAACTGTATTTTCTATTATTGATAAAGGAAAAAATCTGAAGCCCCACCCACCGCCTGTAGGAAGATTGAATAAAAGGCTCTTTGTTACCATAGGGGGTATTTCCCAAATTTTTCTTCCGTTTATCTCCAGTTCCCACGGTTTTCGCCTCTTCTCCTTATCACCTATAAATGGAAGAGGATTAATACTTGAATCATAAAGATAACCCTCTTCAATGAGAATCTCAAAACCCCAGGGTGTCTTTGAAGGAGAAAGTGACCACTGAGGCGCTCTGAAACCTATTGGCTGAACTTTGGCCTGTTTTGTAAGTATATCATGGGTTTTTCTGATTTCATCTCTGAATTCTGCAGGTGTCAGATTAGAAACCAATTTATGTGAATAGCCATGAGAAGCTATTTCGTGACCTGCTGATGCAATTTCAGGGACTAAATCCGGAATATTTTCAGCAACAGATCCAAGAACGAAAAAAGTTGCTTTTGTAGAAGTCTCATCAAGGATTTTCAGAATACGCTCAATGTTTTGATGTACACGCCATTCTGAAGGGTTTATTTTAGGCGCATAGGTAAGGCCGCATATATGAAACCAATCTTCTACATCAATGGAAATTGCATTATACATATCTGCAAAAATATCTTGTAATGCAGGTGTAAGTCAATACAGATTCAGCAACAGAGATTTTTTGCAGGCATCAACTTATTGATTATGCTTTGCAAACAGGATAATATAAAAAAATTCAGACAGAGAGGATATGATAACAGCCATGCAACAGAGATTTGATATAGCTTCCTCCATAGGGAATACGCCCCTTAGGGAGCTTAAAAATATTAATCCGAATCCAAAGGTGCGTATACTGGCCAAACTGGAAGGGAATAATCCCGGCGGTTCTGTAAAAGACCGTCCGGCATGGTATATGCTGGCAAATGCCGAAGCTCGTGGCGAGCTAACCAGAGATAAAATCATTCTTGAACCTACATCAGGAAATACAGGGATAGCAATGGCCATGATAAGCGCGGCAAAGGGATACAGTATAAAACTTGTTATGCCTGGCTGTGTCAGTCTTGAAAGGCAGAGAGTGCTGGAGGCTTACGGAGCGGAGCTTGTTCTTTCTACTGCGTGTGAAGCTACTGACGGCGCCATACGCTTGGCCCACAGGCTTTTTGAAGAAAATCCTGGGAAATATTATATGCCCAACCAGTACGCTAATCCTGACAACACACTATCTCACTATGAAACTACAGGGCCTGAGATATTTAGCCAGACCATGGGCGAAGTGGACTGTTTTGTCGCTGGTATGGGAACAGGCGGAACCCTTATGGGGGTTGGGAAATATTTACATGAGAAAAAGCCAGGTACAAAGATTGTAGGTGTAGAGCCTAAATTGGGACATACAATACAGGGGCTTAAGAATATGGAAGAGGCTATTGTCCCTGAAATATACCATGAAGAGAGTCTTGACATAAAAATTACAATTGATGATGAGCCTGCTTTTGAAATGGCCAGACAGCTTGCCATAACGGAAGGCTTGTTTGTTGGTATGTCGAGCGGGGCCGCTGTTGCAGGTGCGGTTGAAGTAGCGAAGGATATGGATTCAGGGACAATAGTTGTGCTGCTTCCTGATAGGGGGGATAGGTACTTAAGCACGACGCTGTTCCGGTCCGTGTGTGCCTGCTGCCCGCCGTAGATGGCTTAGGCTTTTGGTCATATGGTGCATAAAATAGTGTGGAGTGTGAAGAGTGGAGTGTGGAGTTAAATTCCCCTCTATGGAGGGGTGCCGGTCGGGCGGGGTGGTGTCTATGGCGCAAAATCCCGTGCCATTAGGTAAAGCCTTTATTACCCATTTTTCTTTATTTTGTACAATTAGGCAATTATTTTTTATATCATTATTCCTATCAGCTTAGGTAGTACCTAAGCTGATAGATAATATAGTATATGTCTATTTCTTCATAAATCAGATAATTAGGCAATAAATCATTTTGCCTAATGACATAGGGACGTCATTGTGGGCTTGACCCGCAATCTTCAGATAGCAGGGGATTGCGGATCGAGTCCGCAATGACGGCAGCCGAGGAGCAGGGTGTGAGGCGTAGCGGTGCTGTGTCGAACGTCCTAAGAATGTAGGGGCGGCAATCTGCTGCCCGCGATCGTAGTCAATGAAACGGCAGGCGGCAGATTGCCGCCCCTACGCAAACGATATACAATGATGGCAATGCTGTAGATGACAAAAAGCGGAAGCCGTAAGAGAATCTTTTATGTTAATAGCTATTGATGCTTCTACAATCTCCACTCAAGGCGGCCCCCGAACCTACGTTCTTGGCCTGCTTGATGCTCTATTAAGCATAGACAAAGAGAATGAATATATACTCTTTTACAATGATCCTTCTCATATGGGACGGTTCCCAATGGCAAAGGAGATCGTAATAAAAGGAAAGAACCCCGTTGCAAGGCTATGGAGGGAGCATATTCTTGTCCCTTGCGCTTGTAAGCGTGAAAAGGTTGATATTCTGCACTGTACCAAAAGCGCGATTCCTTTCTTTTCGGTATGCCCAACAGTTGTTACTCTCCACGATCTCATTCCGCTAAAACATCCTGAAACAGAGAAACTTGGCGCGCGAGTTTACTGGAAGATGCATATCCCTCATGCCGTTAAGAAGAGCGATTTTATTATTACCATTTCAGAACATGCCAAGAAAGAGATAATAGACGACTACAATATATCCCCTGATAAGATAAAAATTATTGCGCTGGGGTTTAATCCTGCAATGTCTCTACCCAGAGAGTCTGAGAAGGGGGATAAAATACGTCTAAAATACGGACTCCCTGAAAAATATATCCTTTACGTGGGGACTATACAGCCCCGTAAAAATATAAGTACTCTTATAGAAGCTTATGCAAAGCTCAAATCAAGACGTGATGCCATGCCAAAGCTTGTTATAACTGGACGCAAAGGGTGGCTTTACGAAAAACTTTTTAAGCGTATAGAAGAGCTTGGGCTAAAAGATGATATAATTTTTACAGGATTTCTTCCCGATGATGAGCTCCCTTATATATATGATAACGCTCTGCTGTTCGCCTATCTCTCTCTGTTTGAGGGTTTTGGGCTTCCGCCTCTGGAGGCCATGGCCTGCGGAATTCCTGTTATAGTATCAGATAGTACCTCCATGCCTGAAGTTGTGGGAGATGCCGGAATCAAACTCCCTCCTAAGGATATAGAGGGCGTTGCTGCTGCTATTGAAAAAATACTTGATAACCCTGAATATGCCAAAAAGCTTGGCGAAGCAGGGAGAGAGCGGTCAAAGCTCTTCTCATGGGAATTTACAGCCAGAGAGACTTTAAAGGTTTACAAAGAAGTTTTTCAGAAATTCGGAAAGGTTAAAAGATGAATATTACGGCCAGACGGGTTATTCCGATACTTATACTCTCTGCAATCATATTGCTCTGTTTTTCAAGGATTCTATTTACAGAGAAAATCGTAAGAGCCCCTGACATCATAAATGAGTTTTACTGGACAGTTAAAGATACACACCATATGAGCTTTTCTGAAGTATTTCCGCTTCACCTTAAAGCTGACTGGGATCCATATACGAATAGCGGAACAACTACAGAAGGAGGCTGGGCCTCTCAGCAGTTTCTGGTGGTTAAAAATCTTATTTTCTGGCTTATTCCCGCTCCTGTAAGTATTGCCTGGTTTATGGTGCTTAACCTTATATTTGGGGGGATAGGCACTTACCTGTACTGCCGACTTATAGGTACAAGCAGGACTGCTGCTTTTCTTGGTGGTCTTATATTTG
>WQYY01000082.1 GCA_009780995.1 Desulfuromonadales bacterium | reverse complement strand
TATCCGCCGGAGGGCGTGGATGACGCGATAGTGACGGTCATGGGGCAGTGTGAAATGTGGGCGGACAATTAGGGGTATGTTCCCAATAGGTACGGAGATGACCGAGAAATTTGTTGCTTTTTTAAGTTTTTTGTGTATGTTCCCGGTAAACAAAAAATGAACCAGAATAGAGGCAAGTTATAATTTATAATGTTTCCCATATGCGTAGAAATAAGCCAGAGACATGAATATGGAGTTGGAGGCTAATTGTGCAAATCAAAAATAGATCTACAGGGGAAACCATTATAAAGGGTCGTTTTAAAACTTTTGCCGCGCTTATAGAGGCTAGACGCGGAACCGACCTCAGTTACGCAGACCTCAGTGGAGCCAATCTTTTTGAAGCCAATCTTAATCACGTCAACTTCTGTAAGGCACACTTTAGGAGGGCTCATCTCAGTGAAGCCAACTTCAGCGGGGCTAACCTCAGTGAAGCCAACCTCAGTGGAGCTAATCTTAGGGGAGCCAACCTCAGCGGAGCCAAGCTCGCTGAAGCCAAACTCTTTGAAGCTAACCTCAGAGAAGCCAACCTAAGTGGAGCTGACCTCAGCGCAGCTAATTTCTTTGGAGCAAACTTAAGTGGAGCCAACCTAAGTGGAGCCACACTTTGGAACGCCAACCTCAGTGGGGCAAATTTCAATGGAACTAATCTCAATGGAACTAACCTCAGTGGGGCAACAAGCAAAGGCTTGTTAATTAGAAATATATACACTCTTGGTCCCATGGGGCCGAAAAAAGCATATTTGACTGTATGGGTGTTTGAGGATGAAACATTCATATATCAAACAGACTATTTTGAAGCCGGTTATTTTAAAGGCAGCCGTGATGAATTTGTAGAGGCAATAAATCAGCTTCACCAAAACTCACATTATACAACTGATTATATGGCGGCTGTGCAGTTTGTAGATATATTGGCAGGGCCGCATGGTAAAAAATTTTAGGCTGCTTCTCTTTAATTTCCCCATATGCACTGGCTGAACCGGAAACATAAATATGGAGTGAGATCTAATTATGCAAATTAAAAATAGGTTTACAGATGAAATCATTATAAAAGGCAATTTTGAAACTTTTGCCGAGCTAATGAACGCCAACAGGGGAGCCGATCTAAGTGGGGCCTGCCTTAGGAGGGCCAGCCTCAGTGTGGCCGATCTTAGGGGAGCTAACCTTAATGGAGCCGACCTCAGTGTGACCACGCTTTGGGGAACCGACTTCAGGGGAGCTGACCTCAGGGGCGCCACCCTTTGGAAAGCCAGCCTAAATGGAGCTAACCTCAGCGGGGCTAACCTAAGCGGAGCCAACCTTAGTGACGCCAATTTCAGCGGAGCCGATCTCACGGGATCTGATCTCAGTGTAGCTGACTTGAAGGGGGCAGATTTGAGGGGAACTGACCTCAGGGGGGCAGACCTCAGTGGAGCCATACTTTGTGGAGCCGATTTCAATGGAGCCGATCTTAGTGGGGCGGACCTCAGAGGGACCAATTTCAAGGGAGCCAAAAACAAGGGATCGTTAATCAAAAATATATACACCCTCGGCCCTATGGGGTCGCGAAAAGAATATTTAACTGTATGGGTGTTTGAGAATGGAACGTTCATGTATCAAACCGGTCTTTTCGCAGGCAGCCGTAGCGAATTTGTGGAGGCTATAAAGCATGTTCACCAGGGCTCTCAGTATGCAACTGATTATATGGCGGCTGTACAGTTTATAGATATATTGGAAGGAACGCATAATCGACAGTAATAAGTTGCTTTTCTTTGATGTTCCCTGTAGCAATAGTATGAACCAATTCCGACGCGGATGCCCACGAATCAGCTGATGGAGTGCGCCATATGGAAATCTTGATCAAGCGTGTATATGAACCATGGTCCGCGCAAGACGGTTTTCGAGTTTTCGTGGATCGCTTGTGGCCGAGAGGTATTTCCAAGGAGAAGGGGCGGATTGATCTATGGTTTAAGGATATTGCGCCCAGCAATGAGCTGCGGATATGGTTCCACCACGAGGCCGCAAACTGGCCGGAATTCCAGCGTCGTTACCGCCTTGAACTGGAGGCTATGCCGGAAACAGTGGCTGCTTTCTGTGCCTTACTGGTGAGTCAAGAGAAAGTAACACTGCTGTATGGTGCAAAAGATGAGGTACGAAACCAGGCCGTTGAGTTGCGGTCTTTTCTCCAAGCCAGAGAATGCTGTGACTAGACAGGTGGTTTATGAAATTCTAGGGACAGATAGGGATACTTTGGTGCTGCATAGGAGGGAAGTTTTATTGATCAACTACTATAACCCCTGAGCCATTAAATGATCCTTGCTTGAGAGCTATTAGAGCTTCGTTTGCCTGTTCAAGAGTAAATGTGGTTACTTCGCACTGTACAGGTACAAGCGGGGCGATTTTGAAAAAGGCTTCACCATCTTCTCTGGTAAGATTTGCTACTGTTTTTATGCTACGCTCTCCCCAGATAAGATCATATGCGAATGATGGTATGTCAGACATATATATTCCGCCACATACCACTGTCCCGCCTTTTGCCACTGCTGCTAGTGCAGAAGGTACTAATTCTCCAGCAGGGGCGAATATTATTGATGCATCCATCTCTTCAGGGGGGTATTCATCAGTGTAGTCTGCCCACACTGCTCCCATTTTCTTAGCAAATTCTCTTGTTTTGTCATCTCCGGGACGTACAAAGGCAAATACCCTTTTCCCCTCCCAGCGGGCAACCTGTATGACAATATGCGCGGCAGAGCCAAAGCCGTATAATCCTATGGCTTCTGCCGACCGGATCATACTATAGGCCCGGTATCCTATAAGTCCCGCACATAGCAGTGGAGCTGCGTATACCGGAGAGAATGTTTCAGGTATATGGAAGCAGAATCTGTAATCTGCTACGGTGTACTCCGCAAATCCGCCATTTATATGGTATCCGGTAAATCTTGCTTCATCACAGAGGTTCTCCTGACCGGATTTACAATATTTACAGACGCCACAGGTGTATCCCAACCATGGAACTCCTACACTGTCTCCGATCTGGAATCCTGAAGTTTCAGATCCCACTTCCGTTACTTTCCCAACTATTTGATGTCCCGGGATTAATGGTAAGTTCGGCCTGTCCAGCTCTCCGGTTACTATATGCAGGTCTGTACGGCAAATTCCGCAGGTCTGTACTTTAATCTGAAGCTGACTTGGGCCGCACTGAGGAATAGGAAGCTCCTGGAGCTCCATACGTCCTTTCCCGTTAAAAACCATCCCTCGCATCTCTTTTTTTTGTTCAAAGTACGCAACAGACATTTTGTTCCCTCGCTGCTTTTGTTTCGTCAAGGCGTGATACTGGAGTTTTTAAAGGGGCCTGACGCAATATGTCAGGGTCTGATTCAGCAAGTTTTGCAGCTTCTATCATTATTTCTATAAAGTTATCCATAGTCTCTTTTGATTCGGTTTCAGTGGGTTCAATCATTATAGCTTCTTTGACTATGAGCGGGAAATAGACTGTAGGAGGATGTATCTTTCTGTCTATGAGGTATTTTGCGATGTCAATAGCGTGTATACCACTCTCCATCTGTCTACTTGCAGAGAACACACATTCATGCATACATATCTGGTTATATGGGAGGTCATAATACTCTTTTAAGCGGCTCATTATGTAGTTGGCGTTAAGAACTGCCTGCTCGCTGGCTTCTATAAGCCCTTCACGGCCAAGTTGCAGAATGTAGGCGTATGCTTTTACTATTACCCCAAAGTTACCAAAGAAATTTGATACAGAGCCGATACTGCTTTTATCTTCTTTTGCGATGCTGAAACTGCTGTCACCGTTTTTCTTGACCCTTGGCGATGGGAAAAATTTCACCAGGCTCTCTTTTACTCCTACAGGTCCACTCCCGGGCCCGCCTGAGCCATGCGGCGTTCCAAAAGTTTTGTGAAGGTTAAGATGTATTACATCAAATCCTATATCTCCTGGCCGGACTTTGCCCATTATTGCGTTAAGATTAGCTCCATCGTAGTAAACAAGGGCATCTACGGAATGAGCCAGATCGCATATTTCTTTTACATAAGGGTTAAACAATCCCAATGTATTCGGGCATGTCATCATTATCGCGGCTACTTCATTATTTAAAGTGGCTTTAAAAGCGTCAAGATCCATGTCGCCATAAGCTGCTGTCGGTATTGTTATGATCTCATAGCCTACCATGGCGGCAGATGCCGGGTTTGTTCCATGGGACGAGTCGGGAACTATTACATATTTCTTTTTATTCTCTTTTGCCTTGTGATAGGCGGCTATAAGCATACAGCCTGTCATTTCTCCATGTGCTCCGGCCATAGGCTGTAGTGTTACAGCATCCATTCCGGTAATTTCAGCCAGAAGCTTTTCTGTCTCAAATATAAGTTCAAGAGAGCCTTGAGAAAGTTTTTCTCCTTCAGGGAGCATAGACAGCATAGGATGAAACGGGGCGAAGAGTTTTGCAGCCTCTTCAAACCCTTTTGCATTGTACTTCATTGTACAGGAGCCAAGAGGATAGAAATTTGTATCTACGGAGAAGTTAAGTCTTGAAAGTTTGGTAAAGTGCCGTACTACGTCAAGTTCGGAAAGTTCGGGAAGCTCCGCTTTCTCTTCTCTCAGAAGTTCTTTAGGGAGTGGAGCTGCTTCAGATGTATTATCAACTGGAAAGGAGACGCCTTTTCTTCCTTTTACAGATTGTTCAAAAATGAGTTCCATTATCTGTTATCTCCGTAAATGTTTAAACAAGAGTTCTGCCAAGTTCTTCTGCAAGCAGCTCTATCTCTTTTTTTGTACGTTTTTCAGTTACAGTTACCAGAAGATAGTTATCCATTCCTTTATAATAGCTGCCAAGGGGTACGCCGGCGGCTATCCCTTTTTTAAGAAGGGCTGCTGTTACTTCTGAAGCCGATTTCGGCAGTTTCAGCACAAATTCGTTAAATGTAGGAACAGAATCCTCTATAGAAACACCCTTTACCCTTGATAACAGACTTTTTGCATACTCTGCCCTGTTCCGGTTCTGACGTGCCATTTCTACAAAGCCTTCTTTCCCAATAAGGGAAAGGAATATCAATCCTCTTAATGCGCATAAGCTCTGATTACTGCATATATTTGATGTCGCTTTATGGCGTTTAATATGCTGCTCTCTTGCCTGAAGAGTGAGAACAAAGCCTCTTCTTCCTTCTTTATCAACAGTTTCCCCTACAACTCGTCCCGGAATGTTGCGGATATGTTTTTTACTTGTCGCGATAAAGCCAAATGCAGGGCCGCCAAATGAGAGTGGATTCCCCAGGCTTTGTCCATCTCCGACTACAATATCTACTCCCATTTCTGCCGGTGTTGCAAGGAGCCCCAGAGAAACCGGATATACTGAGTTTATCAGGAGAGCGCCGTTTTCATGAGCCTTTGCCGCAATATCCTTTAAGTTGTCAATACTGCCAAAGAAGTTGGGTGTCTGAACAATAATGGCAGCGCTGTTGTTATTAAGCTCTTTTATTGCGGCTTCTTTATTGAGAGAGAAATTGAGTGGTTCCAGGGTTATAAGTTCAACATCATGATTTGCCAGATATGTTTCGAGAACTCTTTTGTATATAGGGTTAACACAGTCATCAAGAATCAGTCTGTTTCTTCCTGTTATCCTGATTGCCATCAGAGCAGCTTCTGCTAAGGCTGTAGCTCCGTCATAAAGTGATGCGTTACTTACTTCCATACCTGTAAGGCGGCATATGGCTGTTTGATATTCATAAAGGGCCTGAAGGGTTCCCTGAGAGCATTCAGGCTGGTAAGGGGTGTAGGCTGTATAGAATTCCGAACGGTTCGCGAGATGATCTACCGCTGCCGGTATATAGTGGTCATAAAAACTACCACCTATGAAAAAGGTGATATCTTTTGAGTTTGCGGACGCAAGGCTGTTGATTTTATCAAGCATTTCAAACTCTGACATACCTTTCGGTATATCAAAGGATTTTGCCTTGAGCTCCTGAGGGATTACTTTAAAAAGTTCTTCAATGCTGCTGACGCCTATTGTGGCCAGCATTTCGGCTTGTTGGGAAGGGGTGTTAGGGTTGTAGTTGCTCATACAATTTCCTCACCAGTATTTCTATATAAAAGCTTTGTACTCTTCTGCGTTCATAAGCCCTTTAAGCTCTTCCGGGTTTTCCACTTCAAGAGTACATATCCACCCGGACTCTTCAGGGGATTCATTAACTACTTCCGGCATTGTTTCAAGGGTTTCATTTGTTGATGTGACTCTTCCTGATATTGGGGCATATACATCACTGGCTGCCTTCACAGACTCAATAGCGGCAAGGGTTTCAGACCGCTTAACACTCTTGCCAACCTGTGGAAGCTCTACAAATGTAATATCACCAAGCTCTTCCGCCGCATGGGACGTTATTCCCACTGTCGCGGTTGTTCCGTTTACCGATATCCATTCATGTTCCTTGGTGAAATATCTTTCCATTATAAATTGCCTCCATATACTGTTTTCTCTAAGTTAGTTCCTTACAGATCCGTCTGAATAGAAGGGGAGCTGGCATATTGATGCTTCTATTTCCAGTTTGCCATCTGTGATGGTTATATTTTTCCCATCAATAGCAAACTCAGGTTTGATAAAACCCATACCAATGCCTGAACCAAGCATTGGAGAAAATGCTCCGCTGGTAACTATACCGGCTTCCTGGCCATTAACAACTATCTTATGGTTATGCCTTGGTGAACGTCTTGAGTTGGTTTTAAAAGGTATTTTTATCCTTGATACTCCATTCTTTTTCTGGTCAAGGAGTGCTCCTTTACCTATGAATTCTTTCTCAAAATTTACGAAATTCTCCAAACCGGCTTCAATAGGTGTTATTGATTCATCAAGATCGCTGCCATACAGGCTATATCCGACTTCAAGGCGGAGAATGTCTCTGGCTCCAAGGCCGGCAGGTTTTACTTTTGGCTCTGTGAGCAACTTTTCCCATAGCTCGGCTACTTTTTTTGACGGGAGAAATATTTCATAGCCCAGTTCACCGGTATATCCTGTGCGGCTTACCAGTGCGTCTTCTCCTAAAATTTTAACTTTTGTGAATTTGAAATAAGAGAGATTTAAAAGGGAGGGATCAACAATTTTTGTTATGATATTCCTTGATTCAGGCCCTTGCAGGTCCAATTTTGCTGTTGAGTCTGTTATATTTCTGAAACTTCCCCCTTTTAGCCGTCCCTGTATAACTGAGAAGTCGTTATCTGCCGTTGCTGCATTTACAACTATCATTACTTTGTTTTCTGCAATACGGAATATTATCATGTCATCTATAATTCCGCCTGACTCATTTAAGAGGAATCCGTAACGGGATCGGCCAACAGGTATTGTTTCAACTGAAAAGGTGAAAATATCTTCCATGCCGTCTTTTACAATATCGCCTTCAAATATGAACTCTCCCATATGGCATATATCAAAGAGAGCGGCATTTTCCCTGCACCATTTATGTTCAGCAATGATTCCTTCGTATTGTATAGGCATGTCCCAGCCGCCAAAGGGGGCCATAAGAGCGTTAAGTTTTTTATGATTTGCATATAGCGGGGTTTGTTTAAGGGATTCCATTTAAGTACTCCAAAGGGAAGTGGTGCTACTTTATGATAAATGATATTAATTGTAAATCTTTATATGATCTCGGCTTTTGGTCATCTGCGGCGTTGCCGCCGTAGCGTTTTGTTCAACGTAGGGAATGACCAGTGGGCATTCCGAAAAGCCGGACGGCCAATGGCCGCCCCTACGAGCCTTACCACCGACTAAAAATCCTGTGCCATAATGAATACCTCTGTTCACAATGAAATTGCTTGTAAGTGAGTCGAAGCTCTGCTATCAAGATTCTATTTACAAACAAGCTCTAATCCGGAGGATATTAATGACTGTTACCATGAAAAATGTTGTGATTTTTGTAACAGATTTTGCTGTTGCAAAGGAGTTTTATAAAGAACGCCTTCATCTCCCCCTTGTTCAGGAGACCCAGATGATGATGGAATTTTTTTCGGGAGATGGCACGAAACTGGGAATTGCAGTTGCTCTTCATGATGCTGCAAAGCCGCTTGTTGGCCGCCATACCGGTATAACTCTCAAAGTTGATGATCTTACAGAACTCTGTCAGGAGCTTACAAAAGCCGGGGTAACTTTTGCCGAGAAACTGGAGGCTACTCCGTGGGGCAAAATGGCAGTTGTGAAGGATCCTGACGGGAATCAGATAGCGTTGGTGGACTGTTAATTATATAATTCATAATGCATAATCGTAAATTGTGCCATTGTGCATTGTCAGGGGACTAAGCCTATAATTCCCTTTACAAGGGCAAAAAATGTAGTGGGGCGTTCCTGTCCGTCCGAAATAAGAAACGCGGGCTGCATAGAACCTAAGCGAAACCCATCACTTCAGAAAAGACTTGATTTTGTGGTAGAAAACTTATAAAAGAACTTTATAAAAATAATAAGGTTATAGCTAGTTCAAATTAGTCTTTATAAATGCACTCTATAAGCGGGGAAACAGGGAGTAGGATGCTCCTTTGAGACAACTTACAATAGATAGTAAGCAAAAACTTTTTAGTAATAAAATAGCCGGAAAGGGGAGAATTTCCTGGTACGGCCCGCTTTTTGCTACACACACACACACACACACACACACACACACACACACACACAACAATAACAT